>JBAYTV010000001.1:0-17961 GCA_041675405.1 Sideroxydans sp.
GAGCAGTATCCGAAGATGGAAGGCCGTCAGATGGTGATGGTGCTCGGTCCTAAGAAGAAATAGTTTTGTATCGCAACGGAGCAAGGGGCTCGCCGATGCGGTGGTTGTGAATAGAGTCCCATACAAGTGGTTCCGGGTTTCAAGTGTCTCTGCCAGAGACCTCCCGGCGTCATCAAATAAATGGAGTCGTTATGCCAAAGATGAAAACTAAGAGCAGCGCGAAGAAGCGTTTCGTCGTTCGCCCTGGCGGTACTATCAAACGCGGTCAAGCGTTCAAGCGCCATATCCTGACCAAGAAGACCACAAAGAATAAGCGTCAGTTGCGTGGTTCGACTGGTGTGCATGAAACCAACACGGCGTCTGTTCGCGCCATGATGCCCTACGCATAAGGAGAATTGAAAAATGGCAAGAGTTAAACGTGGTGTAACGGCGCGCGCGCGCCATAAGAAGATTCTAGTTAAGGCCAAGGGATACCGCGGTCGTCGTAATAGCGTCTATCGCGTCGCTAAAGAAGCGGTGATGAAGGCTGGTCAATATGCATATCGTGACCGTCGTCAAAAGAAACGTCAGTTCCGCACTTTGTGGATCGCACGTATCAATGCGGCTGCACGTGAGCAAGGTCTGCCATACAGCGTCTTCATGAATGGTTTGAAGAAGGCTGCGATCGAGATCGATCGTAAGGTATTGGCTGATCTGGCTGTATTTGATAAGCCGGCATTTGCACAAATCTTCGCACAAGCAAAGGCTAGCCTCGGCGCGTAAGTATCGCGCAATATAAAAAAGGAGGCGCTAAGCCTCCTTTTTTGTTTCAAGATCGGTTATCTGAACGATGCAAGAACTCAAAACAATACTTGATGATGCACTGAAAAGTTTTACCGCGATCACTGATGCGGTTGAACTGGAAAATGCAAAAGCGCGCTACCTTGGGAAAGAAGGGAGTCTGACTGGCCTGTTGAAAGGCTTGGGCAAACTATCAGCCGAAGAGCGACCTGCTGCTGGTGCGCGCATCAACCAAGTCAAACAACAGATCGAAGCGGCATTGCAAGAACGCCGAGACGCTATCCAGCAACATGCGTTGCAATCCAAGTTGGCGGCAGAATCGTTGGATGTAACGTTGCCTGGTCGAAATTCCAGTGTGGGTGGTCTGCATCCTGTCACACGAACGTTGGAACGTATCGAGACATTATTTCACTCGATCGGCTATGACGTGGCTGAAGGGCCAGAGATCGAGAACGATTTCTACAATTTCACTGCGTTGAACATCCCAGAGGATCATCCTGCGCGTGCGATGCACGACACGTTTTACATCGACGATCAGCATGTTTTGCGCACTCATACTTCCCCTATCCAGATCCGCTACATGCAAGCGCATGTGGAGAAGTACAAGCTTCGGGATGCGATGCCAGACATCCGTATCATCGCCCCCGGGCGTGTCTATCGTGTCGATTCCGATGCGACGCATTCGCCCATGTTCCATCAAGTCGAAGGTCTGTGGGTCGGTGAGCGCGTGAGCTTTGCGGACCTGAAAGGCGTCATTGCCGATTTCCTGCAGAACTATTTCGAAACGAAGGATATGCAAGTGCGCTTCCGTCCTTCGTTCTTCCCATTCACCGAACCTTCAGCCGAGATGGATATGAGTTGGAAGGGCGGCTGGCTGGAGATCGGCGGTTGCGGCATGGTGCATCCGAATGTACTCAAACATGTTGGTATCGACAGCGAGAAATACATCGGTTTTGCCTTCGGTATGGGCGTCGAGCGTCTAGCGATGTTGCGCTACGGCGTGAATGACCTCAGGCTGTTTTTTGAGAACGACGTGCAATTCCTTAAACAGTTTAATTAAATATGCAATTCTCAGAATCTTGGTTACGTAGTCTTGTGAATCCATCGCTGTCCAGCGAGGAATTGTCGCATTTGCTGACGATGGCGGGGCTGGAAGTCGAAGAGATGAAGCCGGTGGCAGCCGTTTTCGACAAGGTCGTGGTGGCGCAGGTGCTGACCAAAGACAAACACCCCGATGCGGATCGATTGAACGTATTGACTGTGAATGTCGGTCAGGCCGAGCCATTGACCATCGTTTGTGGCGCTGGGAACGTGACAGTGGGTATGAAAGCGCCCTGCGCATTGGTTGGCGCAAAGTTGCCTGGTATCGAGATCAAGCAGGCCAAGGTGCGTGGTATCGCATCCTTCGGCATGATGTGTTCGGAGAAGGAGCTCGGGCTAGCGGAAGAAAGCGCAGGTTTAATGGTGCTGGATGCTGAGGCGACGGTGGGGCAGAGCATTCGTGAACATCTGGATCTGGACGATCATCTCATCACGCTCAAGCTGACACCGAATCGGTGCGATTGTTTGTCACTGAACGGTATCGCGCGTGAAGTGGCGGCATTGACCGTAACTGCCATGTCAGCTTTGCCGACGACTACGTTTTCGCAGGCTAAGGCTCAAGTACGAAAAGTAAAAGTAACGGCATCGTCAGCCTGTCCGCGTTATTGCGGACGCGTGATTGCCGGTGTGAATGCCAATGCGCAGACACCCGCATGGATGGTGAAGCGTCTGCAGCGCTGCGGCTTGCGTAGCATCAGCGCATTGGTGGATGTGACCAACTATGTGTTGTTGGAACTCGGCCAACCCTTGCATGCCTTCGATCTGAACAAGCTCAATGGCGACATCGAAGTACGTTTTGCGCGTGCCGGCGAGAAGCTCAAATTATTGAATGAGCAGACTATCGATCTGCAAGATGACATGCTCGTCGTGGCAGATGCCAAAGCGCCTGTCGCATTGGCCGGCGTGATGGGTGGTGCCGATAGCGCTGTGGATGAATCCACGGCGGATATCTTCCTAGAGAGCGCATTCTTCGCACCTAGCGCCATCGTGGGTAAATCGCGTCGTCTTGGTTTTAGCTCTGATTCTTCTTACCGTTTCGAACGCGGTGTCGATTTTGCTGCAACTGCATCCGCACTAGATCGTGCGACACAATTGATACTGGATGTCTGTGGCGGGCAAGCGGGTGAAGTGACTGAAATGCTGGGCGAATTACCAGAGCGTCATCCGGTCAAGTTGCGCACTTCACGAGTGCATCGCGTGTTGGGTATCTCACTACTGTCTGGGCAGATCGCCCAGATTCTGTCGCGACTTGGTATGGATTTCCAGCAGCATGGCGAAGAATTCTCAGTCACTCCGCCGAGCTATCGCTTTGACATCGAGATCGAAGAGGATCTGATCGAAGAGGTCGCACGGGTGCATGGTTACGAGAACATCCAGCCTGCACCTATCCAAGCGCGTATGAGCATCCTGCCGCGCATCGAGTCGCAACGTCCTTTGGCTAAACTTTTGCAGTCAATGGCGGTGCGTGACTATCAGGAAGTCATCAACTACGCCTTTGTTGATGCGGCTTGGGAACGTGATTTGTGTGGTAATGCCGCGCCCATCCTGTTGAAGAACCCCATCGCTAGCCACATGAGCGTCATGCGCAGTAGCTTGCTGGGAGGGCTGTTGGAATCACTAAGAACCAATCTTGCGCGCAAGCAGACGCGAGTCCGTTTGTTCGAAGTCGGAGGTTGTTTCTCGAAGTCGGCGAATGGTTATATGCAACATGAATGCTTAGCAGGATTGGTATACGGAAGTGCGCAGGCTGAACAATGGGGCGTCCCATCACGTAATGCGGATTTCTATGATGTGAAGGGGGACGTCGAGGCACTGTTCTCACCGCTCAGTCTGACATTCAAAGCGCTTCCCCACACTGCTTCGCATCCGGGCAGATCGGCAAGAATCCATTTGGATGGAAATGAGGTCGGCTGGGTCGGTGAGTTGCATCCGCAATGGCAACAGCAATATGACCTGCCGAATCCGCCTGTATGGTTCGAGGTTGATATGAATGCATTGATCGGTGTGGCGGTTCCAAAGGTAAGCAGCATTTCACGTGTTCCTTTGGTGCGTCGAGATATCGCGGTTTTGGCGGATGAGGGCGTGTTGGTAGATACATTATTGGCAGCCATGCGCGGACTCAAAGCACCTTACGTGGAAGACATCGGACTGTTCGATGTATACCGCGGTAAGGGAGTTGAACAAGGCAAAAAAAGCCTTGCATTCCGTGTGTTATTACAAGATACTCAAAAGACACTCACTGAATCTGAGATTGAACCGAGCATCGCTATATTGGTGGATGTACTCAATAAAAATGGCGCTCAGCTACGTAGTTGAAGGGGGAAATAATGACAACCACATTGACCAAAGCAGAATTAGCAGACTTGCTTTTCGAAAAAGTAGGCTTGAATAAACGCGAAGCAAAAGACATGGTGGAAGCTTTCTTTGAAGAGATTCGCATGCAGTTGGAAAACGGAGACAGCGTCAAGCTTTCCGGCTTCGGCAATTTCCAGTTGCGTGACAAACCACAACGTCCAGGCCGCAACCCAAAGACAGGTGAAGAGATACCCATCACTGCGCGCAGAGTGGTGACGTTCCATCCAAGCCAGAAGCTTAAAAGCATGGTAGAGAAGACCTATCATGGAACCGCACGCAGTTGATTTTGAATTGCCGGCAATCCCGGCAAAGCGCTACTTCACCATTGGTGAAGTGAGTGAATTGTGTGGAGTCAAAGCACATGTCTTGCGCTACTGGGAGCAGGAATTCACGCAGCTCAAGCCCGTCAAACGCGGTGGTAACCGTCGCTACTACCAGCATCATGAAGTTCTGTTGATACGTCGCATCCGCGAGTTGTTGTACGAAGAAGGATTCACCATCAGTGGAGCGCGCAGTCGACTCGATCAGCAACATTTAGATAGTCGCCATGCTGAAAAAACAAGCGTCAAAAGCATCGTTTCTAACAACTTGAATATCCGGCGTGAACTGCAAGATATTTTGAGTTTTCTTCGCGCCTGAACGCGCGCTCGTCACCGTAAAACTCCTCAAGAAATAGTTCGCTCTGCTATAATCCTGCACTTCAGCGTGTAGCGCAGCCTGGTAGCGCACTACCTTGGGGTGGTAGGGGTCGGAGGTTCGAATCCTCTCACGCTGACCAAGTTTTTTTGCATGTTTTCATCATGATGAATCGCGTGCGTTTGTGATGTGAACCGCGAGCTTCAGTTCTCAATCAATCTGTTTGCGAGGTTTCATGTATCGTGATTTGATTTTCAATCGAAGCTTCCGATTTGCGATATTGATCCTGATCTCATCGTCAACTTTTGCCTCTGAAGAGAGCATCACCGAGCACTCCTATCTCCAAGAATTTCCTGTCGTTCTGACCGCCTCCCGTCTTTCACAGCCGCTCTCTGAATCTCCCAACTCAATGACGATCATCGATCGCCAGATGATCAGAGCATCTGGTTTTAGATCGGTTGTGGATTTATTCAGGCTCGTACCTGGTATGTATGTTGGAAATGCAGGTGCCAACCTGCCTTTTGTCTCACTTAATGGCGTAACAGATCAATATTCACGTCGAATGCAAGTCCTGGTGGATGGGCGAAGTGTCTATCTGCCACCATTCGGTGGTGTCGATTGGAGTGGTCTACCTTTGCTGGTTGAAGACATTGAGCGAATAGAGGTGGTCCGCGGTCCTTCAGCAGCATCTCATGGCACCAACTCATTTTATGGCGTCATCAACATCATCACAAAAGATTCAGCGATTGTGGAGCCCGATAGACTCTCGCTGAGCAAGGGGGAAATGGGTATTACGAACATCTCAGCTCAACATGGGGGAGCAGGTGAGAGATTCGATTACCGCCTTTCCTATGCCTACCGTGCTGACGATGGTGACAATCCAGAAGTTTTAAATGATTCAAGTATCAATCGCATTCTTGCAATGCGTTCCAATTTTAGAGTCAACTCAACCGATAGTTTTGAATTTCAACTTGGGCTCAATACGGGAGATTCAGGAAAAGGCACAAAGGGACAGCTTGATAAAGATCCCTTTCGAACCATAAAGACGCAAAATGATTTCCAGATGGTGGCATGGACCCATTCTTGGGATTCTGGAGACGAGTCCAAGCTGGCTTATTACCGAATCAATCGAAACTCCACAGATCCAATGAAGGCAGTTGACTGGAACGTTAATCCGATAGTATTTGGATCCGACATCTCCAAAAGCTCACGCCAGGATATTGAGATTCAAAATACCACACAGCTTTGGCGGGAGAATCGAATCGTTTGGGGCGGTGGATTTCGATATGACTTCGCAGAGCAACCATTGATCTTCTCATCTACTCACGGCCTGAATCAGTATAGGGTCTTTGTGCACGATGAATGGAGGCCTATTGATTCAACTGTGCTCAACATCGGCACCATGCTCGAGGATGATGGTGCGGGACACAAGAATAATTCTCCCAGAATTTCAATTAATTACCACATCCAACCGCAACACACTTTGCGTGCTTCTTATTCGACTGCGACTCGAAATCCGGTGATGTCTGAGATGTACCTAACAACGGCAGCGAACCATTATTGGAGTAGAGCTTACGTACCGCCTATTAAAGAATTACGTCCAGAAAAGATAGCATCGAGAGAGATCGGATATGTCGGGCACTTCGGCCAATTGAAACTTGATGGTCGCATCTACTATGAAAAGGTGAGGGACATCATTGGCCTCGATTTTTATGCCGACCTGAGTAATCTTGCTGACCCAAAGAGTAGCTTCAAGAATCTAACCGATGGAACTTTCAAGGGACTTGAAATTTCGGCGGATTATCGATGGGATACAGGACGAGTGAATCTGAATTACGTGAGACAACAAGCGAGTTGCCACTTCAGTTCTTATCCGACCCAATATTTCAACGCGCTCCCTATTTCGGCTACTCAAACTTTGGCACAAATGCTTGGACAAGCATATCAAAGTGACTACTTGGGGCTTTGCAGTGAAACAGTGCCTTTGAATAGTGCGAGCATATTGGTGAGTCAGGGATTGAGTGAGACGATCGATTTCAGCACGGGTTACTACTTCAGAGACAGTGTCAGAGTAATGGATGTTTATTCAGCATTACCGGCTGAATCACAAATGCATAGAGTCGATTTTCGATTAGCCAAGAAATTCGGAAAAGAAGAAAGACCAGGAGGGGGGGAGGTCGCGGTCATATTGCAAAACGCATTCCAGGACAACTATACGGGATACGGCAATGTGGCGCAGATGGCGAATCTCTTATTCAATCGGCGGGCTTATCTTACAGCGAGCGTTAATTTCTAGCTGGGCATCGCATTTTCGCCTGGCGTTCTACATCATTAGCCGGAAAGTCTTTTCCGCGCTGGTGTTGTTTCTCGTGTGCCAAACACTAGTGCATGCCGATCCTGTAAGCGCCACCCTTGTCCTAAGCAGTAACTCGGGCGCTTATCAAGAACTGGGGAGCGCGATAAAAAATGCGCTTCCTAGAGAATATGACCTAAAAGTAATTAGCGTAGGCGAGGATATCCCCGACGCTGACATACTCATCGCAGTCGGCATGAAAGCAGCCGAGGCGCTCGCTCAACAAGATAAACCCACGCTCAATGTCTTGCTTCCGCGAGCTGGCTTCGAGAAGCTGAAGCGAGCCCCGTCTTCAAGTTATTCCGCCATCTTTATGGATCAGCCGATGCAGCGGCAATTGGCTTTGATCAATGCAGTCCTACCTAATGTCACTTCCGTTGGTGTGCTGTATGACACACCACCGCCGGAACTTGATAGCTTGAGAAAGCTGTCGAGTACGATGCGTTTTGACTTACGTGAGCAGAAGGTGGATCAGCAACATCCCCTTGCAGGAGCACTGTCAGACCTGTTGCAGGTGAGCGATGTCTTGTTGGTCTTGCCAGACAACAATGTCTATCGCTCTGACAACATACGCAACATCCTGCTAGAAACTTATCGCGCACAAGTGCCTATGGTGGGGCTCTCTGCGAGTTATGTCCGCGCTGGGGCGTTGTGTGCTATCTACAGCACGCCGCAACAGATCGCATACCAAGCCGCAGATGCCATTGAGGACTTCGCCACTTCGGCCAAATTGCCCGCGCCGCAATACACAAAAGAATTCGATGTGTTGGTTAACACGCAAGTGGCACGCTCACTCGGCGTACACGTAAAAGACGCAGTGCAACTGCGCGTAGAAGTCAGGAGAAGGCAATGAAAAAGCAAGGAATCGAGAATCAGGCACTGATGGTCGCCTTGATTCCAGTTTTGATATTCGCTCTATTATTGGAGAGCTATTTCATCTACACCCGCATCGGTGAGATGGATCGCGCATTATTCGATAGAGCGAAATTGATCGCGCGTCAACTGGCATCATCCAGCGAATATGCGGTCTTCTCGGGTAACTTGAGTTTGTTGCAACAGCAGGTTGATGTCGCATTTTCGCAGCCTGATGTGAATGCGGTCGTTGTGTTGGACGCATCAGGTGATTTCTTGGCTGGTTCTGGGAACTCCAATGAGTACAACGCGATCATCAAGCAGACTGAGAAAGCTGATAATCATCTGATATTGAGCCTGCAACAACCCATCATCGCGACTCAGATCCAATTGGATGATGCGCTAGGTGTCGAAAAAGCGATGAGCAAACCTTTGGGTTTGGTCATCCTCGTGATGAGCAAAGGCAGGCTCAAGTCGGAGAAGTCCGAGATGCTGATACTGAATATCTTGCTTACCGTTTTGGTGATGGGATTGGCGGTGTTGGTCGCCCTACGTGTCTCTCGCCGCATCACGCGTCCAATCATGGGAATACGTACTGCAGTAAATCGGATCGGTGCAGGACACTTGAATACGCGCATCGGCGAGACGCATGTAAAAGAATTAAATGAGCTTGCACAAGGTATTAACGAGATGGCACAGCAGCTCGATATTCAGCGCGAGACCTTACAGCAGCGTATCGATGAAGCCACGCAAGAGATGCGAAAGAAGAAAGAAGAGGCGGAGAAGGCCAACTTCGACAAGACGCGTTTCCTTGCGGCAGCCAGCCATGACTTACGCCAGCCTATGCATGCGATGGGTTTGTTCATGGGAGAGTTGAGTAATCGCATCGATACGCCAGAGCAGCGCAAGATCGTGGAAAAGGTGGAGGAGTCGGTCGAGGCGATGTCCGGCTTGTTGGATTCGCTACTGGATATCTCAAAGTTGGATGCGGGTGTCATCGTGCCGCAAGTGCAAGAATTCGCCATCGATGCTTTGCTAAATAGATTGGCCCAAGATTTTTCACCCATAGCTTTGAAACGGTATATCACCTTCAGAGTGCATCCCATCGAGGAAACAGTATTGAGTGACCCGATATTGCTGGAGCGCATTCTGACCAACTTGATCAGCAATGCGATCCGTTATGTTCCACAGAATGGCATCGTGATGGTGGCTTGCCGCAAGCGCGGTGAGTATATCCGTATCGAGGTCAGAGATAGTGGTCCGGGTATACCAGCTGATGAGCAACAGAACATCTTCAAAGAATTCGTTCAGTTGGCCAACAAGGCACGCGACCGTAGCAAGGGCTTGGGATTGGGATTGGCCATCGTGGACCGCTTGTCGAAGCTGATGGGGCATCACATCACACTGCGCTCCGCCCCACAGCGAGGTTCCACCTTTGCCATCGAGATACCGCGAGTGCCTAACCTACATGAGCTATTGGCAGGTGACAAGACGCCTCATCCCGCAGTGCACGCTTTCACCAATGAGTATGCAGGGCTGAGTGTGTTGGTAGTGGATGACGATGAGTTGGTGCGCAATGGGACGGCAGGATTGCTCGCATCTTGGGGATGCCATATACAAGTGGCGGGGAATTTGGCAGAGGTACGGCAGATTTCTTCGGACGTCCATTTCGATCTTGTCGTATGTGACTATCGTTTGCCAGACGGTGATGGTTTGGCGTTGGCCGACTGTATTAATACCCATTGCGATGCCAAACCAGCCTTCATCCTTATCAGCGGAGATACATCACCAGAAGTCTTGCAAAGAGTCGTGGCCAAAGGCCATCACCTGCTACACAAACCGGTCAGACCCGCCAAGTTGCGCTCTATGTTGTCGTTCGTGCTGAAGGGGCAGGCACGCTAGCTCAATTTGCTGCGAGTTTGCCCAGGGCTGCCCTGTCGACTATCTCGATGTGTTCGCGTCCCAACAGCAACCATCCCTGATCGGAGAATCCCTTCAATAGACGACTCACCATCTCCCGAGCACTGCCGAGTTCATCGGCTAATGCTTGATGGGTCGCATGGATAGGACTTTGCTTAGTGATGAGCAGAGCCGCAAGACGCTGATCCAGTTTTTGGAATGCGACTGCAGACACCAGTTGCATCAGGTCGGTGAGACGGTCAGAGAAGAGGTGGAACACGTAAGTGCGGAAACTGGACTGACTCTCAAGCAAGACGTGGAAAGCGCTGGCAGGTAGCAACAACATTTCAACATCGTGTTCGCATATGCCGCGCGCCTGATAGCGAGTGTGGCCAAGCAGGCAACTGCTGGTGAGGATACAACTTTCGCCGGGGATGACGCGATACAGTTGCAGCTCGCGTCCGTTCGCAGCCGCTTTGATGACGCGCAAACTACCCGATAGAATCAATGGAAAACCTTGGCAGGCTTGGTTCTCATCGAATACGGTCGTGCCCGCAGGCAGCGACATCGCCATCGCCTGTGATAGCAATTCATCGAGCTTTGCTGCCGGCAGTTCAGCCAGCATCGGATAGTGCTGCAACAGACGAAGGCGTGTGTCGCTGTTTAGCATTTTTACTCTGAACGCATGTGCGGGAACAAGATCACGTCGCGGATGTTGGCGCTATCGGTGAGCAACATCACGAGGCGGTCGATACCGATACCCTGACCAGCGGTCGGCGGCAAACCAAACTCTAGTGCGCGCACGAAATCACTATCTTTGAACATCGCCTCTTCATCTCCCGCGTCTTTTGCAGCGACTTGTGCATCGAAGCGCGCTTCCTGGTCTTCCGCATCGTTCAATTCCGAGAAGCCATTGGCGATCTCACGCCCGACGATGAATAGCTCAAAACGCTCGGTGATCTCAGGGTTGGCGTCACTGCTACGTGCCAATGGGGAAACTTCAACAGGGTAGTCGATGATGAAAGTAGGTTCGAACAGATGCGCTTCGGCCAGTTCCTCGAATAGCGACAGCTGCAAGCCGCCCACCGCATCCTTGGGGTTGTACTTGGCTTTCAGGTCCTTCAGTTGGTTGACCAAGAAGGTGCGCTCATTCAACTGTGCATCAGTGAACTGCGGATGGAATTTCTGTACCGCTTGCACCATGGTGAGGCGATGGAAGGGTTTGCCCAAATCGAGCTCTTTGCCTTGATAACTAATGACCGTCGTGCCCAGCACCTTGAGTGCAACTTCGGCGAACAACTTTTCGGTAAAGCCCATCAGGTATTTGTAATCACGATAGGCTTCGTAGAATTCGATCATGGTGAACTCGGGGTTGTGGCGTGTTGAGACCCCCTCGTTGCGGAAATTGCGGTTGACCTCGAACACCTTCTCGAACCCGCCCACGACCAGGCGTTTCAAATACAGCTCGGGTGCGATGCGCAGATACATCTTCATATCCAGCGCATTGTGATGCGTCTCAAATGGCTTGGCCGATGCGCCACCGGGAATAGGGTGCATCATCGGCGTTTCGACTTCGAGATAACCGTGGCGAATAAAAAATTCGCGGATCGCCTGAATGATCTTGGTGCGCGCTAAGAAGACTTTGCGCGAATCCTCATTGGTGATGAGGTCGAGGTAACGCTGCCGATACTTCTGTTCTTGATCGGTCAGGCCGTGGAATTTCTCCGGTAGAGGTCGCAAAGATTTGGTCAGCAGGCGAATCCGGGTGACGCGCACGGACAACTCGTTGGTCTTGGTCCTGAACAGAATGCCGACCGCGCCGAGGATGTCGCCCAAATCATAGTGTTTGAACTCAGCGTGGGATTCTTCGCCGATATTGTCGTTGCTCAAGAAGAGTTGGATACGGCCACTCATGTCCTGCACCGTAGCAAAGCTGGCTTTTCCCATCACTCGCTTCAGCATCATGCGGCCTGCGACGGAAACGTGGATAGGCGTAGCTTCCAGTTCGTCATGCGTCAAGTGACCATACAACTTATGCAGGTCAGCGGACAGATGTTCACGCTGGAAGTCGTTAGGGAAGGCGACACCTTTCTCGCGTATCGCTTTTAGTTTTGCGCGACGCTCGGAGACGATCTGGTTTTCGTCTTGTACAGGAAGTGTTTGTTCAGTAGTCATGGTGTTGATTAAAAGTTAAATAAATAAGTTTAAGCAATAGGTGTTTCTACATGAGGCAATAAATTTGCCGCCATTGCACGCTTTTTTAAGCGCTGGTCAAAACTAAGGAAAGCACTGCAAGAATCCGCACGCGCAAGGTGCATAGCATCGGCAAAATCCAAACCTAGCTGATATGCGTTCAATGCTGTGAGTACAATATTGCGATTCTCGATCTGTATATTCTCTAAGCCGCAAAGCGACTCAAATATGCGCTGTATGTCTTTGCGGGAAAGTTCGTAGAAACCGCGCATCACCCATTCAAACTCCAAGATGACCGTCAGTGATACGAACACTGCTTCGGACATCGCGGCAATGGCAGCGGGGCGCTGCTTGGTAGCTTCGCGGTCATCCTCATCATTGATGAAGAAGCGTGCCAATACATTAGTGTCCACTGCTTTCATTTGCGTGATTTGGTTAACAGTGAGGCTGCATCAAAGTTGGCCAGATTGCGCGGCTTACCCTTTGAAGGTGCGGTCACCATGCCTGCACAAGCAGCAATGCTAGATGCTTTAATGGGCCGCGAAACCACCAACCGAACACCATCTGGTTCTTCGATGATTTCCATCTGCGTGCCAGCCATCAAGCCCAGCCGCCGCCGAATGTCAGCAGGAAGTACGACTTGCCCTTTGGATGAAACGGTCATGGTTGCCATGATGTCCTCACATAAATAAATGCTATGCAGTCACTATAGCATAGCGGCTTACCAAGTAAGCTGCTAAACGCCTTGTTTCAAACTGGCCGCGATGAAGTCATCGAGGTCGCCATCCAATACCGCCTGAGTGTTGCCGACTTCGTGGTTGGTACGCAAATCTTTGATACGGGATTGATCGAGCACGTAGGAGCGGATCTGGTGTCCCCAACCGATGTCGGACTTTGTATCTTCCAGCGCCTGTTTCTTTTCGTTGCGCTTGCGCAGTTCTTCTTCGTACATGCGCGACTTCAGCATAGACATGGCTTCGGCACGGTTCTTGTGTTGCGAACGGTCGCTCTGGCATTGCACCACGATGTTGGTCGGGATATGGGTGATACGCACGGCGGAATCGGTCTTGTTGATGTGCTGACCGCCCGCGCCGGATGCGCGATAGGTGTCGATGCGCAGATCGGCAGGGTTGATATCCACTTGGATCGAGTCATCCACTTCGGGATAGACGAACACGCTGGAAAACGAGGTGTGGCGGCGATTGCCAGAGTCGAACGGAGACTTGCGTACCAAGCGATGCACACCCGTTTCAGTACGCAAATGACCATAGGCATATTCGCCGCTGATCTTGATGGACGCGCCTTTGATGCCTGCAACTTCGCCATCGGATTGTTCCAGGATTTCGACTTGATAGCCTTTGCGCTCGGCGTAACGCAGATACATGCGCAGCAGCATCGAGCCCCAATCCTGCGCTTCAGTGCCACCTGAACCCGCTTGAATATCGAGGAAGCAATTGTTGGCGTCCAGTTCGCCGGAGAACATGCGGCGGAATTCCATCTCGACCACGATCTTCTCGGTCTGCGCGATATCGTCAACGATGCTGTAAAGGCTGTCGTCGTCATTCTCCGCGAGCGCCATCTCAATGAGCTCGGAATTATCGTTGAGGGATTGTTCTACCTTTTGCAGATTGAGCACGACGCCTTCCAGCATCTTGCGCTCACGCCCCAAGTCTTGGGAGCGTTTGCTGTCCTGCCATACGGCAGGGTCCTCGGCTAAGACGACGACTTCAGCGAGGCGATCCTGTTTGCCATCGTAGTCAAAGATACCTCCGAAGTTCGAGGTTGCGATTGTTCAGATCTTGGATCTTGTTGGTTAATGCGTTGAGTTGTTCGGCTTCCATGTCTTGTGTTCTTTAGGCTGCTTGGAAAGGCCGTGATTATACATGGCTTGAATCGGAAGCCGCTGCCGGACTTACATGAGTAACAAGCCGAGGGCGACTCCGGCAGCAATGGCAATGAAGCCCGCAGCAATGTGTTTGGCAAGCGCGATGCCGCCGATGGAAGCGGCCATGCCGAACTTGAAAAGCATGTTCGCCAGAAAGGCGAGGGAGATGGATATGACGGCTTGTTCACTGCTCAATTTCTCCATTTGGAAAAGTCGCAGACTGGAGAGTGCGATGGCATCGACATCGGTCAGGCCGGACACGATCGCAACGATATACAAGCCGCTGCTGCCCGCTATGTCGGTGAGCCATGCGGCACAGAACAGCACGATCACAAACAATGCACCAAACCCTAAAGCCGCATGGAGCTCGGTCGGGTTGGATGTTTCGGGCATCGGCAATTCACCGGTGTTCTGCAAGCGTTTCCAGTTGAACAAGGTGGCGGCCAATCCGAATAGCAATCCCAAACCCATCACTGGGGCGAGTTGTTTGAGGATGGCGGGAGAAATGATGCCGCTCACGACCATGAGCCTGACCAGAACCACTTGGCTGGCGATAAGGATGACGACGGCCGAGAGTCGTAACATGCCGTCGTTGAGCTTGCTGTGCTTGGCATAGAGCAAGGTTGTCGCAGTGCTGGATACCAAACCGCCAAGGAAGCCGAGAAGCGGTACACCGTAGCGCTGCCCGGTCATGCGTAAAGCGACATATCCGGCAAGGCTCAAGCCGGAGATGAGTACGACCATCATCCATGCCTGGTAAGGATTGAAGGAGCCATACGGTCCATAATTCTGGTCGGGAAGAATGGGCAGGATGACGAAAGTCAATACTGAGAACTGCAAGATGGAGACCAGATCGCGGCGAGTAAGTCGCTGGGTGATACCTTGCAATTCGGGTTTGAAATAGAGCAGGGTGGTGGTGGCAATCGCCAGCATCACGGCAAGTTTGGAGAATCCGAGCCAGACCAGCACACCGAGCGAATAGCTTATAAGCAATGCCGTGACGGTCGTGGTACCCGGGTCGTTGTTCTCGGTCGGCGTATTGATGTAGGAGGCGATGATCATGCCTGCGACAGATAACAATCCGGCCATCAGCATCCAAGGCGTGCCACTCTTGTCGGCGATGAGGGCGACGAGTGTCCCGAACAGAGACACCAGAGCGAAGGTGCGTAGTCCCGCTTTGGCGGAAGGGGTGCGCTCTCGCTCCATGCCAATGAGTAAGCCGATGGCAAGGCTGGTCAGGAACTGCGGCAATGCTTCGATACCATTTCCTTGTAGTCCACTGATGTCCATGTTTCACCTCATGAGCAATGACGAACGATGAGTTGGAGATTCTCGTTGCCATTGTATTCGTTGATGCTCAAACTGAACACAGCATGGACGCTTTCCGGCAAAGGGTCGATAGAAAAGAAGTGGATCGCTTCGATACTGCCCGTGCTTGTCCCCAGTTTCAATTTAAGGTGTTTCTCGCCGACGATGCGTTGGCCGAGTACACGGAACTCTCCCTCAAATAAGGGTTCTGGGAATCCTTGCCCCCACACTTGTTGTTGCAGCGTGCGCGCGATGGAAAGGGAGAATTCATCTGGCTTCAGGCTTCCATCCGTCACGATAGTCTTTACCAGCGCTTCTTTTTCGATCAGTTCTTGTGCTACCGCTTCGAAGGCTAGACGAAAGTCATTCAGATGTTCCTCGCGTATGCTCAAGCCGGCCGCCATCGCATGCCCGCCGAATTTCAAGATCAGATGGGGATGTCTTTTCGAAACCAGATCGAGTGCATCGCGCAGGTGCAGTCCAGCGATGCTGCGCCCAGAGCCTTTGAGTTCGCCTTGAATTGAATGGGCGAATGCGATGACAGGGCGATGGAACTTATCTTTCATGCGCGAGGCGAGGATGCCGATGACACCTTGATGCCAGTCCTCATTGAATAAGGTGAGGGAATTGCTGTCTGCGGGGTCGAAGGTGTCGAGGGCGCTCAGGGCAGTGTCCTGCATGCCAGCTTCGATTCTGCGACGCTCGTGGTTCAGGGCATCCAGCTTGGCCGCAATTTCACTTGCTTCTCTGTCATCTTCCGTGAGTAGGCAGCGTATACCAAGGCTCATATCATCCAATCGGCCTGCCGCATTCAGACGCGGGCCGACGACGAAGCCCAATTCGTAGGATGAGATTTGTGCGGGTGACTTGCGTGCCACTTGCAACAATGCGCGCATCCCCGCGTTACACCGCCCTGCACGGATGCGTTGCAAACCTTGCTGGACGAGGATACGGTTGTTGCTGTCTAGTTTGACCACGTCGGCTACCGTGCCGAGTGCGACAAGGTCGAGCAGATTGCCTAGATTGGGTTCGGTCTTACCCTCGAACATGCCCCGTTTGCGCATCTCTGCGCGTAGGGCCATCAATACGTAGAACATCACCCCGACGCCGGCCAGATTCTTACTGGGAAACTCACAGCCGTGTTGGTTGGGATTCACGATGCACTGCGCGTCAGGCATCGTATCGCCCGGCAAGTGGTGGTCGGTCACCAAGACTTGCATACCCAGACGTTGCGCTTCAGCCACTCCTTCCACGCTGGCGATACCGTTATCCACGGTGAGCAAGATGTCTGGTGCCGACTGTTTCGCCAGACGTACGATCTCGGGGGTCAATCCGTAACCGAACTCAAAACGATTCGGCACGATGAAGTCGACTCGCGCGCCGAGCGCACCCAATCCGCGCACCCCGATGGCACAGGCCGTTGCACCATCCGCATCGTAATCAGCCACGATCAGCAATTTCTTTTGTGCGGCGATTGCATCCGCCAGCAGCGAAGCCATTTTTTCCGTATTCATGAGCTGGCTGAAGGGGAGCAGATGTTGGATGTCTGTATCAAGCTCCTCAGCATTCTCTATACCTCTTGCCGCATAGATGCGTGCCAGCAACGGCGCGATGCCGGAGGCTTCGAGTTGTAACGCAGTAGCAGGAGAAAAGGGGCGTTGGATGATCTTGCTCATAGTCGCGCCAGTGTAGCAGAGGGGTGGTCGTCTTTTGAGGTCAGTTCGGGTAGAATGCCGCCCACTTTTTATACGACACAGGCATCCATCGTGGCATTGATAGTTCAGAAATACGGCGGCACTTCCATGGGTAGTCCCGAGCGCATCAAAAACGTTGCGAAGCGCGTCGCACGATACAAGGCGCAAGGACATCAAATCGTGGTCGTGGTGTCGGCCATGAGCGGTGAGACGAACCGCCTGATCGCCTTGGCCAAGGAGATACAAGCGCACCCGGATCCGCGTGAACTGGATGTCGTCATCTCCACCGGCGAGCAGGTCACCATCGGTCTGTTGGCGATGGCATTGAAAGATGCGGGGATGGAAGCCAAGAGCTACACCGGCGCGCAGGTGAAGATCCTTACTGATAACGCTTTTACCAAGGCGCGTATCGTCAGCATCGACGAACAAAATATCCGTACTGACCTCGCCAACGGCAATGTGGTGGTGGTCGCCGGTTTCCAAGGCATGGACGAGGCCGGCAACATCACTACGCTAGGTCGCGGCGGTTCGGATACGACGGGCGTCGCTATCGCCGCAGCGTTGCGTGCGGATGAGTGCCAGATCTATACCGACGTGGACGGTGTGTACACCACCGACCCGCGTATGGTGCCGGAAGCGCGTCGCCTGAAGAGCATCACTTTCGAAGAGATGTTGGAAATGGCGAGCCTGGGTTCTAAGGTGCTACAGATTCGCTCGGTCGAGTTCGCTGGGAAATATAAAGTCAAATTGCGTGTGCTCTCCAGTTTCACTGATGAGGGCGAGGGCACGCTGATCACATTCGAGGAAGGTAATAAAATGGAACAGGCAATCATCTCTGGTATCGCATTCAACCGCGATGAGGCAAAGATCACCGTTATTGGCGTGCCCGACAAACCTGGCATCGC
>JBAYTV010000002.1:0-17472 GCA_041675405.1 Sideroxydans sp.
ATGATGCGCCACAGCGCGCCCGCATCCGGTGTCATGATGGGTTTGCCTTCGTACACGATCGTCGTGCAGCCATGCAGCAGGGGGCCGTACACGATGTAAGAGTGACCGACCACCCAACCCACGTCCGATGCCGCCCAGAACACATCGCCTGCATCCACGTTGTAGATGGCCTTCATGCTGTACTTCAGCGCTACCGCATGTCCGCCGTTCTCACGCACCACCCCTTTAGGTTTGCCTGTCGTGCCCGAGGTGTACAGGATGTACAGCGGATCGCTGCCTTTCACGGGCGTGCAATCCACCGCCTTTGCTTTCGCCAGCAACATCGCCCAGTCATGGTCGCGTCCTGCTGCGAGTGGTGCATTGCATTGCGGACGTTGGAACACCACGCAGCTTTGTGGTTTGTGTTTCGACAAGTCGATGGCTTTGTTGAGCAAAGGCATGTATTCGATGACGCGCTTGATCTCGATGCCGCACGACGCGGTGAGGATGACCTTGGGTGTCGAATCGTCAATGCGCTGTGCCAACTCGGGCGGTGCGAAACCACCGAACACCACCGAGTGGATCGCACCCAAACGTGCCACCGCCAACATCGAGATGACCGCCTCGGGAATCATCGGCATGTAGATGATGACGCGGTCGCCCTTGACCACGCCCAAGTCCGCCAGCATGCCTGCCGTGCGTGCCACTTCATCGGTCAGCTCTGCGTAGGTGTACTTGCGTTTGGTATCGGTGACAGGGGAGTCGTAGATGATCGCCGTCTGCTCGCCGCGACCGTTCTTCACGTGATGATCCAACGCCATGTAAGCCGTGTTCATCTCGCCATCACCGAACCAGTGGCCGATGCCATCCGCATCGGTCGTCAGGATCGTCTGCGGTGTCTTGAACCATTCCAGCGCCTTAGCTTGGTCACCCCAAAAGCCGGCTGGGTCTTTCATCGAACGGTCGTACTCGGTTTGGTAACTCATGTGCCTGACTCCTCTCATTTAGAACCCATTTCCCGCCGTCCTTCTAAGGGAAGGTCAAGAGGGATTATTTTCCAAAACAAACATTAGGGAATCTCTGATTAAGTCGTCATCCCCGCGCAGGCGGGGATCCAGTTTATTTATTTAACTAGGTTCCCGCCTGCGCGGGAACGACGAATTAGGCTTAATCAGACCTTCCATTAAAAACTGTCGCCGGGAACACGCACCCAGCCTTCCATCAACACGCGCGCACTGCGGCTCATGGTGACTTTCTCGACTTTCCACTCGCCGCCGTTCTTGCTGGCTGCTGCGCCGACACGCAAGGTGCCAGAGGGATGCCCGAACCTCAACACATCGCGTTCACTGCCGCCTGCGGCCAGATTCACCAGCGTGCCGGGGATCGCTGCGGCTGTGCCGATGGCGACCGCTGCGGTGCCCATCATGGCATGGTGCAGTTTTCCCATCGACAGCGCGCGCACCAGCAGGTCGATCTCGGAAGCGCGGATGGTTTTGCCGCTGGATGCCACATGGTCGACCGGTGGTGCGACAAAAGCGACCTTCGGTGTATGTTGGCGCGTCGCGGCTTCTTCGGGGGTCTTGATCAGTCCCATGCGCAATGCGCCCGCCACGCGTATCTTCTCGAAACGCGCCAGCGCTGCCGGGTCGGTATTGATGGCTTCACGCAGCTCGGTGCCGGTGTAACCGATATCTGCCGCATTCACGAACACGGTCGGGATACCGGCGGTGATCATGGTGGCCTTGAAGGTGCCGACACCCGGCACTTCCAGATCGTCGACCAGATTGCCGGTTGGGAACAGGCTGCCGCCTTCTTCACTATCATCGGATGGGTCCATGAACTCCAGCACGATCTCCGCTGCCGGGAAGGTCACGCCATCCAGTTCGAAATCGCCGGTCTCCTGCACCTGACCGTTGCTGACCGGCACATGGGCGATGATGGTCTTGCTGATATTGGCTTGCCAGATGCGCACGGTGCAGACACCCTCTTTGAGACGCGCGGCGTCGATGTATCCGGCATGGATCGCGAAAGCACCCGCACCCGTGGATAGATTGCCGCAGTTGCCGCTCCAGTCGACGAAGTCTTTGTCGATGGAGATCTGGCCGTAGAGGTAATCCACATCATGACCAGGGCGTGAGCTTTTTGACAGGATCACGCACTTGCTGGTACTGGAGGTCGCGCCGCCCATGCCGTCGATCTGTGCGGCATAAGGGTCGGGGCTGCCGATCACGCGCTGGAACAATTTGTCACGCGCCTTGCCCGGCACCTGTGCGGCCTTAGGCAGATCTTCCAGCCGGAAGAACACACCTTTCGATGTTCCGCCGCGCATATACGTGGCAGGGATTTTTATTTGCGGTGCGATGGACATCATGCAACTCCTTCGAGGAAGTCCTGCGCAAAGCGTTGCAGTACACCGCCCGCGTTGTAGACACGCACTTCAGCAGCGGTATCCAGACGGCAGGTGACGGGGATGCGCACCGTCTCGCCATTCTTGCGGTGCATGATCACGGTCAGGTTGGCACGCGGTGTGATGTCGCCTTCCACATCAAAGGTCTCGCTACCGTCGATGGCGTAGGTCTTACGCGTATCGCCCGCCTTGAACTCCAGCGGCAGCACACCCATGCCGACCAGATTGGTGCGGTGGATGCGCTCGAAACCTTCCGCCACGATGGCTTCCACACCGGCCAGACGCACGCCCTTGGCTGCCCAGTCACGCGAGGAACCCTGACCGTAGTCGGCACCCGCCACGATGATCAGGTTCTGCTTGCGACCCATATAGGTCTCGATGGCTTCCCACATACGCATGACCTTGCCGTCTGGCTCGACGCGGGCGAGAGAACCCTTCTTCACTTGGCCATCGACCACGGCCATCTCGTTGACCAACTGCGGATTGGCGAACGTTGCGCGTTGCGCGGTGAGGTGGTCGCCACGGTGCGTCGCGTAAGAATTGAAGTCATCTTCCGGCAGGCCCATCTTCGCCAGATATTCACCGGCGGCAGAGTCGAGCAGGATCGCGTTCGAAGGCGATAGGTGGTCTGTGGTGATGTTGTCCGGCAAGACGGCGAGCGGACGCATCCCCTTCATCGTGCGAACACCTGCCAGTGCGCCTTCCCAATAAGGCGGACGACGGATGTAGGTGGACTGCGGACGCCAGTCGTACAACGGACTCTTCGCCGCTTCGATCACGCCGAGATCGAACATCGGGATGTAGATCTGCTTGAACTGTTCCGGCTTCACGCAAGCGGCAACGATGGCGTCGATCTCTTCATCGGCAGGCCAGATGTCTTTCAGCATGACCGGCTTGCCGGACTTGTCAGTGCCCAGTGCATCCTGCTCGATGTCGAGGCGCACCGTACCCGCGATCGCGTAAGCGACCACCAGCGGCGGGGAAGCTAGGAACGCTTGCTTTGCATATGGGTGGATACGACCGTCGAAGTTGCGGTTGCCGGACAGTACGGCGGTGGCGTACAGGTCGCGATCAATGATCTCCTGCTGGATCTTGGGATCGAGCGCACCGGACATGCCGTTACAAGTGGTGCAAGCGAAACCGACGATACCGAAGCCCAGCTTCTCCAACTCGGATAACAGGCCCGCTTCTTTCAGGTACAGTTCGGCCACTTTGGAGCCGGGCGCAAATGAAGTCTTGACCCAGGGCTTGCGGAGCAGACCCAGTGCGTTGGCTTTCTTCGCCAGCAGTGCTGCGGCTACCACGTTGCGCGGATTGGAGGTGTTGGTGCAGGAAGTGATGGCCGCGATGATGACAGCACCATCTGGCATCAGACCTTGCGCTTCTTCGGTCTTGCCCGTAGCCAGCTTGGCTTCGTCAGCGATGCCGCGCTCGTGCAGGGCGGACGTCGGCAGACGGCGGTGAGGATTCGACGGTCCGGCCATGTTGCGCACCACGCCGGACAGATCGAAGTTCAGCACGCGCTCGTAATCGGCAGCAACCATTTGGTCTGCCCACAGACCAGTGGTCTTGGCGTAGTTCTCTACGAGGGCGACCTGCTCAGGCTCGCGGCCCGTCAGTTTCAAGTATTCGATAGTTTGCTTGTCGATGTAGAACATCGCTGCCGTGCCACCATACTCCGGGCACATATTGGAGATGGTCGCGCGATCGCCGATGGTGAGGCTGTCCGCGCCCGCGCCGAAGAATTCGACCCACGCGCCGACCACTTTTTCTTTGCGCAGGAACTCGGTCAGCGCCAGCACGATGTCGGTGGCGGTGATGCCGGGTTGACGCTTACCAACCAGCTTCACGCCCACGATATCGGGCAGACGCATCATGGACGGCAAGCCCAACATGACGGTCTCGGCTTCCAACCCGCCGACACCGATGGCGATCACGCCGAGGGCATCAACGTGCGGTGTGTGCGAGTCAGTCCCCACGCAGGTATCGGGGAAGGCCACGCCGTCACGCGCTTGGATCACCGGCGACATCTTCTCCAGATTGATCTGATGCATGATGCCGTTGCCGGCAGGAATCACGTCCACATTCTTGAACGCAGTCTTGGTCCACTCGATGAAGTGGAAGCGGTCTTCGTTGCGACGGTCTTCGATCTCGCGGTTCTTGCGGAAGGCATCCTTGTCGAAGCCGGCAGCTTCCACGGCCAGCGAGTGGTCGACGATCAACTGCGTCGGCACCACCGGGTTGACCAGTGCAGGGTCGCCACCCTGGTCGGCGATCGCGTCACGCAGACCGGCAAGGTCTACCAATGCAGTCTGGCCGAGGATGTCGTGGCACACGACACGCGCGGGATACCAAGGGACATCCAGATCACGTTTGCGTTCGATCAACTGCTTCAGTGCATCGGTCAATTCATCCGGTTCGCAGCGGCGCACCAGTTGTTCTGCCAACACTTTGGAAGTGTAGGGCAGCTTGGCATAAGCACCGGACTGGATGGCTTCGACGGCCGCACGGGTGTCGAAGTAGTCCAGCTTGGTTCCGGCTAAGGGCTTGCGGTATTGGCTATTCATAAAGTCCTTCAAAATCTATTTGCCACAGAGAACACAGAGTACACAGAGAAGAAAAGTTAAGACTTTCAGCGTGGCACTCTGATTGTTGATGCTGTTTTCTCTGTTTTCTCTGTGATCTCTGTGTCCTCTGTGGCTAATTTGTTTTCAGGGTTTAACGTTTCTCAATCGGCACCCAAGCCAGATTGTCCGGCCCGATGTAATTCGCACTTGGGCGGATGATCTTGCCGTCGGCGCGTTGTTCCATCACGTGCGCACCCCAGCCGGTGACGCGAGAAATGACGAAAAGCGGCGTGAACATCTCGGTCGGTACGCCCATCTGGTTGTAGGACACGGCAGAGAACCAATCCAGGTTCGGGAACATCTTCTTCAAGTCCCACATGGTCGTTTCCAAACGCGCGGCGATGTCGAACATCAAGGTGTTGCCGTTCTCTTTGGACAGACTTTGTGCCACACGTTTGATGACTTCATTGCGCGGGTCGGAGATGGTGTACACAGGATGGCCGAAACCGATGACGATCTCTTTGCGTTCCACACGTGCACGGATATCGGCTTCCGCTTCGTCTGCACTCTTGTAACGGCTCTGGATGCGGAACGCTTCTTCGTTCGCGCCGCCATGCTTAGGTCCGCGCAACGCACCGATCGCACCGGTGATGCAAGAGTAGATGTCGGAGTTGGTACCCGCGATGACGCGTGCTGTGAAGGTGGATGCGTTGAACTCATGCTCTGCATACAAGATGAGCGAGGTGTGCATCGCACGTACCCAAGATTCTTTCGCTGGCTTGCCATGTAACAGATGCAGGAAATGCCCGCCGATGGAATCGTCATCGGTCACCACGTTGATGCGTTTGCCCGACGTGGTGAAGTGATGCCAGTACACCAGCATCGAACCAAAACTCGCCATCATGCGGTCGATGATCTCTTTCGACTTTTCCGGATCGTGCTTCTCCGATTCTTGTTCCACCGTGCCGAGTACCGAGCAACCCGTACGCATCACATCCATCGGGTGTGCGTTGGCAGGCAGCGCTTCCAGTGCTTGCTTCACCGCTGCGGGTAGGTCGCGCAGTGTCTTCAGCTTGGCCTTGTAGGCTCTGAGTTGAGCGGCAGTCGGTAACGTGCCGTGGATCAACAGGTGAGCAATCTCTTCGAACTCCGCCTTCTCGGCGAAGTCGAGGATGTCATAGCCGCGATAGTGCAGGTCGTTACCCGTGCGACCAACCGTACACACCGCCGTGTTACCCGCAACGGTGCCGGATAGTGCGACGGACTTCTTGGGCTTCGGTAATGTCGTTTCTTCTGCCATGTCTTTCTCCCAGTTGTTGGAATAAATAATTTACAAATTGAAGCTACTTTCATTTCCCTCCCCCATGCAGGGGGAGGGTTAGGGTGGGGGTAGAAGCTTAGTGTTGCGCTGCTTGCAATTTTTACCCCCATCCCAGCCTTCCCCCTGCATGGGGGAAGGAGCTATGTGTTATTCACTTCCCTTTTCAGCGAACAAGCGATCGAGCTGTTGCTCGAACTCGTGATAGCCGAGATAGTCGTAAAGCTCCATGCGTGTCTGCATCGTCGGCACCACGTTTTGTTGCGAGCCGTCGGCGAGGATATGTTGATACACGTTCAGCGCCGCCTTGCTCATGGCGCGATAGGCGGAGAGGGGATACAGCACTAACTTTACGCCCACGCCGGACAACTCTTGCGTGGTGAACAACGGTGTCGCACCGAACTCGGTGATGTTCGCCAACACCGGCACGTTCACTGCCTTGGTGAATTCTTTGTATTGCTCTAGTTTGGTCATCGCCTCAGGGAAGATCATGTCAGCACCCGCCTCGACGCAGGCTTGGGCACGGTCGATAGCCGACTGCATGCCTTCGACGGCCAGCGCATCAGTGCGCGCCATGATGACGAAGCTGCTGTCCACGCGCGCATCCACCGCTGCCTTCACACGATCCACCATCTCGCTCTGGCTCACGATGGCTTTGTTAGGACGATGACCGCAACGCTTCTGCATCACTTGGTCTTCGATGTGGAAACCAGCCGCACCGGCTTGCGCCACTTCGCGTGTCGCACGGGCGATGTTGAAAGCGCCACCCCAGCCTGTATCCACATCCACTAGCAGCGGCAGATCACTTGCTGCAGTGATGCGGCGCGTGTCTTCGCATACGTCATGTAAGGTGGTGATGCCGAGGTCGGGGATGCCCAATGAAGAAGCCGCTACGCCGCCACCAGAAAGGTACAGCGCCTTGTGGCCGCTCTTCTGCGCAAGGATGGCGCAGTAGGCGGTGACGGCACCGACCACTTGCAGCGGGGAATTGTTTTTCACTGCTTGGCGCAGTTTGTTGCCGGGGGTACTGCTCATGCTTGAGCCTCCTCTTTAAGTTTGAATTTATTTTTGCGTGCAGCGTATCGGAGGCTTGGCAGCACTCGCGGACGTTCACATCCCCGCAGGCGGGGCCCCTGCTCACTGCTCATACTGCCCCTCCTCTTTATCAATCATTTCGCTGATGCTCTTCCATGCGCCTTGGATGTGGCGACGCATGAGTAGCTCGGCCAGTTCGCCGTCGCGTTGTTCCAATGCGGCGACGATCTGGCGGTGTTGTTGCAATGCGGGTTTGGTACGGGTGGCTTTGCGGCTGGTGCGATAACGACACATGCGCAGGAGTTGGTATTGCTCGCTACCGAGCATGTCCATCAGCATCTGGTTGCGGCTGCCGCGTGCGATCTGGAAATGGAAATCGAGGTCGCCCTCGCTTTGTGAATAGACTTTGCCGCCGACTTTCTTGATCTGCTCTTCGTGGTTGTCGAGCAGCTTGCTCAATTTGGAAATCTCTTCATCGGTCATCTGCGTGGCGGCAAGGCGGCAGGCCATGCCTTCCAGCGCTTCGCGTACACCATAGATATCAGAGAGGGTCTTGCGATCTAGCACCACCACACGGGCGCCAGCATTGGGGATACGTTTGACTAGGCGCATGCCTTCGAGATGGCGCAGGGCTTCGCGCAGCGGACCGCGCCCCATGCCGAAGCGTTCTGCCAACTCCGCCTCGTTCAGCTTCTGGCCCTGCGCTAGCTCGCCGGTGACGATGCTGTGCGCCAGACGATGCGCTGCAACGTCTGCAAGGGTGCCTTGTTCTGGAACTTGGATCAGCATCTGCTCACTCCGATTGTCGACAATCTAAGCGAATCCTAGCACTATAAATCGAAAAAGTGGCAAGTAATTTTGATAATGTCGACAAAAAAGGATGCGCATTCATGTTTTCGGTGTCACTTGGTAGCGATGGGAAGGTCGCTCTGTCGCAGCTGTGAAAGGGGAGTAAGCGGCTGAGCATCTGATGCAGTAACATCGTGATGGCAGTACCTGAAAGGATATTCGTGGTCAGACCGGTGACGATGATGAAGGCTTTTTTCAAGACATTTCTTGGCAACGGGCAATGGTTTCTGTTGCTGGGTATGCTGTTCGGCAGCGCCGCACTCGCGGCGGATAAGATCCCCGTCCGCGCCGACATCGAAGTGTTCGCGCGTGAAGGCTGTCCGCATTGCGCCCAAGCCGAAGAATTTCTGCATAGGCTGCAACAGGAGAAGCGCGAGTTGCGCATAGTGATCCGCGATGTGAGCAGTGAGCCAAAAGCACTAGAACGCTTGCAGCAGATCGCCACCCAATACGACGTGCAGCCGCGCGTGCCGGCGTTCCTTATCGGCGGGCAATTCATCGTTGGCTATTCCGAGGAAGCTTCAACCGACAAACTCATCCGCGATGCACTCGTGCGCAAAAGTGAGCAGGACAGGCAAGCAACATCCGGCGCAGCAGGTTGCGCAGTTGAAGAGAAACTGAGTTGCGGGCCTGACACACCGCATCCTGTACCCCAGCCTGAGACATTCGCTATCGACTTTCTCGGCCACAGTCTTTCTCTCGACCAGATCGGCCTGCCGCTGTTCACATTGGCGATGGGATTGCTAGACGGTTTCAATCCCTGTTCGATGTGGGTGCTGATCCTGATGATCTCGCTACTGGCCCCCTTGAACGACCGGCCGCGCATGTTCGCCATTGCCGGTACTTTCATCCTGGTGCAAGGCATCGCCTATTTCCTGTTCATGGCGGCGTGGCTAAATCTGTTCCTACTGATCGGTCTTTCGCGCCTCTCCGAGATCGTCATCGCAGTTCTGGCGCTGTTGGCAGGTGCGCTCAATATCAAGGATTCACGCGGCCTTGGACGCGGAATTTCGCTGTCCATCCCGACCAGCGCCAAGCCCGGCATCTATGCGCGCATGCGCCGCGTGCTGCAGGCAGATAATTTGGTCGCCGCGCTGATAGGCACCGTGCTTTTGGGCATGCTGGTGCAGATCATCGAACTGCTGTGCACCTCAGGCTTCCCGGCGCTGTTCACGCGCATCCTGACGTTGCGCCAACTGGATAGTCTGAGTTACTACGGCTACCTGTTGCTTTACGATCTGGCGTATATGCTAGATGACGTGATCATTCTGGCTATCGGCATCATCACGCTCAGCCAGCGCAGATTGCAGGAGAAGGAAGGTCGCTGGCTTAAGTTCGTCAGCGGTCTGGTGATGGTGGGTCTCGGTATCTATCTGTTGCTGCCGCACTGAAAATCGTCACTTTGCGATTGGCAGATAAGCCGTTGTTGCCGACTATTCAGATTTCCTATTGATTCACCAGCATTCGTCACCATATTTGGAGTATCGCAGAAGGGAGATTGTCATGATCACCGCGCGTTCACCCGCAGTCGCAGGCCAGTTCTACCCCGCTGAACCCGTGCAGCTTGCACAGGATGTGCAACGATTGCTGGCCGAGGCGCGCGCTCACGATCTGGTTGCCAAGGCGCTGATCGTGCCGCATGCCGGGTATGTCTATTCAGGAGCCATCGCCGCAACGGCTTACGCCTCCCTCATCCCTTTCGCAGCGCGTATCCGTCGCGTGGTGTTGCTAGGGCCGACGCATCGTGTCGCGGTGCGCGGTTTGGCGTTGTCCGGAGTGGAGGCTTTTGATACGCCGCTGGGGCGGGTCTTGCTGGATAGGGAAGTAGCACACTCCATCGCCCATCTGCCGCAGATCGTCGTTAGTAAGCAGGCGCACGAACTGGAACATTCGCTGGAGGTTCAATTGCCGTTCCTGCAAAGCGTGTTGCACGATTTCACGTTGCTGCCCTTGGCTGTCGGCATGGCAACGCCGGAAGAGGTGGCCGAGGTGCTCGAAGCAGTGTGGGGCGGCGACGAGACGTTGATCGTCATCAGTTCCGATCTCTCACATTTCCTGCCCTACGCTGTCGCACAGCGCGTGGATAACGCGACAGCGCAATCCATTTTGAAGCTACGCCAACTGTTGACGCATGAGCAAGCCTGCGGCGGCACGCCGATCAACGGCCTGATCATCGCGGCACGCGAGCATCACCTCGTGCCGCATCTGCTCGATCTGCGCAACTCGGGCGATACCGCAGGCACAAGAGAGAGCGTGGTCGGCTATAGCGCCTTCGCCTTCACTCAGGAGCAAGTACATGCTCGACCCTGATCAAGGGAATACCTTGTTGCAACTGGCACGTGCGGCCATCGCTCAAGCACTCAGTTTTGATTCGCACGAGTTGCCGCGTAGCGATTGGCTGGAAAAGCCGGGGGCGACTTTCGTCACGTTGACGTTGCGCGGACAGTTGCGCGGCTGCATCGGCAGTCTGGAAGCGCATCGACCGCTCATTGACGATGTGCGCCAGAATGCCGTTGTAGCGGCATTGCGTGATCCGCGCTTTTCACCGCTCAGCAAAGCGGAGTTCGCCGAGGTGGTGGTCGAGGTGTCGCTACTCAGTGCGCCAGAGCCGATCAGCTTCAGCAGTGAAGCTGATGCCCTGGCACAACTGCATCCCAGTCGGGATGGGGTGATCCTTGAATACGGTGCGCATCGGGCGACCTTTCTGCCGCAAGTGTGGGCACAGCTACCTGACCCGCGAACATTCATCGCACACCTGAAGAACAAGGCAGGTCTACCGGATGGATTCTGGTCGGACGAAATCAGGTTGTCGCGTTACACCGTGCAAAAATGGAGCGAGGAGAAACACCATGGATGAACCGATCAGCGACTCTGAACGTTACCCGGCACGCTGGTGGCACCGACTGGAAGATGGACGTATCCAGTGCGACCTGTGCCCGCGTGATTGCAAGCTGCACGAAGGTCAGCGCGGTGCGTGTTTCGTGCGCGGTCGCGTCGGCGACACGATGGTGCTCACCACATACGGGCGCAGTTCCGGTTTCTGCGTCGATCCCATCGAAAAGAAGCCGCTCAATCATTTCTATCCGGGTAGCAGCATCCTGTCTTTCGGCACGGCGGGCTGCAACCTCACCTGCAAGTTCTGCCAGAACTGGGACATCTCCAAATCGCGCAGTTTCGACAAACTCGCCGATCAAGCCACCCCTGAAGTCATTGCCAATACCGCGCTCGAGCTGGGGTGCAAGAGTGTGGCTTTCACTTACAACGATCCGGTGATCTTCGCCGAATATGCGATGGATGTGGCTGACGCCTGTCACGCGCGCGGTATCAAGACCGTGGCGGTGACGGCGGGATATATCCACGCGCAGCCGCGCCGTGAATTTTTCGCCAAGATGGATGCGGCGAACGTGGACTTGAAGGCATTCACTGAAGACTTTTACTACAAGCTGACCGGCGCACACCTGCAGCCGATACTGGACACGCTGGTGTATCTCAAACATGAAACGAAAGTGTGGTTCGAGCTGACCACGCTCATCATTCCCGGACGCAACGATTCCGTTGCGGAGATACGCCGCATGAGCGAATGGATAGCCAAAGAGTTGGGACCGGATGTGCCCTTGCACTTCACCGCATTCCATCCCGATCACAAGATGATCGACACCCCTCCCACGCCTCCCGCCACGCTGGAACTTGCCCGCCATATCGCGCTGGATGCAGGCATGCATTATGTCTATTGCGGCAACGTGCATGACATCGAGGGCGATACGACGTTCTGTGCTTCATGCAAGAAGCCGCTGATTGAACGTGACTGGTATGAGATATGCGCCTATGAGCTGAAGGACGATGCTAACTGTCCGCACTGCGGCGCGAAGCTGGCAGGACACTTTGAAAAGTTCAGGGGACAGTTCGGCAGACAGCGCATCCCCGTTGCACTTGGCCGTAGCTGATCCGATTCGATACACCTTTCAGCCGACGACTACAGAAGCATTAATATATATTTTCAGGACGCGAATCCGTCTTTCCCGCGAAGGCGGGAAAACGATCTAAGTTGCGAGTTTCTAAGGGCGGGAGCAACGAAACTGGAATTATGGTTTCTCGGTGAACAGCGGCACACGTCCTACCAAAGCCTCGGCCATGATGAGTTCCTCATCCGAATGGTTAGGCACGGGTAAACGGGGTATCGGGTGGATGCACTGTCCGGGTTGCCCTTTGCCGTAGATATAGAGCGGCTTGTCGTGATGGGCAGAGACCGCGGTCTCTTTGCTGTCGGGGTCGTTCAGCGCCTGCACATCCACCTCGCCATAGCAGGTGCAGAAGTAAGTGCGCTCAGGCCCCGCCTCCAGATACACACCCGTACCGCGGATGCCGATGGTGGCGGAGGGGGTGTTGATGCGCATGCCTTTGTTGCGTGATACAGAAAGCAACTTGCCTGCGAACAACCTCAAGCCTCCTATCAAGAAAGAACCCACAGCGTTGTTCGCACGCGGCTCGATCACCAGATGACTTCTGCCACGAAGCAACATCGCATGGTCGCCCACCACGAACACCAGTTCGCTGCCGTGCCCAGTTTTGACGATGTCGTTCGGCTGGATGATTGTATTCATATCAACCGGCTTGCCATTCACCCAAGCACGACCACGCAAACGGAACACGGACTGTGTCGCCGCACCGCCCTCCAACGCGTTGGCGGAGGCAGGGATCAAGGTCCAAAGTAAGCCTGCGGAAATGGCTTGTAGAAACTGTCTGCGTGGCAGGGCGGTCATGCTGCTTTCTTTCACTGCTTACCCTTTATGCGTTTTTCCAATAGTGAGTCTAACGTCCAACGACTGCGGCTGATGACCAGCAACACCGCCAGCAGGATACCCCAATACAAATGTTGGTTGAGACCTGCCTCACTCAACTCACTGTAGTAGGAGATGACCGCCACGCCATTGAGGATGAACAGTCCAGCAGCGGCGAAACGGGTGAAGAGTCCGATCACTAGCAGCACAGGCAAACCCAGCTCGGCACCCGTCGCCAGATAGGCGGCCACTTCGTAGTTCAGCAACGGTACTTGATAGACATCGCTGAACAAGAACAAGGTGCTGTCCCAATTTTTGATCTTGGTCAGCCCTGACTTGAAGAAGGCATCGGCCAACAACAATCGGATGCCGACATCGAGCAGTGGCGCAAGATGCTCCGGCCAACGTGTGGCGGTGTAGTAATAGTGGATAGCGCGTTTCAATGCGTTCATGTGAGCTCTCCCAAAGTGAAGTCGGTCAAAATTCCCAGCGAGACAAACATTAGTAATGTGTCTTGCAGGTCGAATAGGGGGAATAGCTCCAGTGTGGCGGCTGTCGCCAATCCCAAGCTCTGGCCGTGTTTCACAGCTTGTAACCAATATGCCTCGTCCTCGTTCAGTTCGCGCACGTTCACCACATCGTACTGGCGACTGACCAGTGCGATCTCGCCACCACCAGCCCAATCGATCTTGAATCCTCCCCCCGGTTGATGCGCCTGCCAGATAGCGACGATGGGGAAAACCGAGGCTACGATGCGACAGGCAGGATGCACATGCAGCAGCAAGTTCGCGTGATCATCGGGGGCGACTTGAGAAAGTCGCGCCAGATCGAGAGGCTCTGCATCCGTGGCGAAATAGGCGCGATGGCAAGCCCATTCCAATCGAGCTATATCCGGCAGATAGGCAAGCGAATTAGCCGGACTGTAACTCTCCAGGAAATCGCCTAACTCCGCGCCATAGTCGAACAGATTGGCGCTGCATGAGCCATGTTGTGAGATGAAATCGCGAGCCAGCATGTGCAAGAAATCCGTACCCACCAATTGCTCGATGACGGGGTATGCACCCGCCAAAGCATCTTGCAAATTGCCGCGATAGTTGTTGCGATAGACATCAAGGCCTATGGCGACTGGGTAAGGTGACGATGTCTCAAACTGCACCGAAGAGGCCGCACCTTTGATGATGGCGTGCGAAAGATCGGCGAGTTCATCATGCAAAACATTCATCACATGCCTCCATGCGCTGTTGCGCTTTGCTTGCCTCGGCCATCAGCACGGGTAAGGCGGGGATGTTGCCATCCCACTCGATCAAGGTCGGGCGCGGTCCGATATGGCGCAAGACTTTTTCGTACAGCGTCCACACCGCGTCGCACACCGGATGATCGTGCGTATCCACCAGACAGCCATCGCGCATGCTGAATCCCGCCAAGTGATATTCGCCCACAGCGTGTGTGGGGATGGCGCGGATGAACTCATCCTCATCCACGCCAAGGTTGCGTACGTTCACATACAGATTCTCCACATCGAACAAGATGCCGCAGCCAGTGCGCCGCACCAACTCGGCGAGGAACTCGCCTTCGCTCATCTCGCTGGAAGTGAAGCTCAAATAACTGGATAGGTTCTCCACCAGCAACTGACGTCCCAACACCGCTTGCACTTGATCGATGCGGCTAGCGACATGCGCTAATGCTGCATGGGTATGCGGGAAAGGCAGCAGGTCATTGATGACATCGCCATTCACCGTGTTCCAACACAAATGTTCGGAGACGCGTGCGGGTTGCACCACATCGCATAATCGTTTGAGTGCAGCAAGGTGGTCTTCATTGAGCGGAGCTGGGGACGCGAGTCCCATGCCCACGCCATGCAGACTCACGGCGTAATGTTGGCGTACGGCCAGCAAGGTATGCAGAGGTGCGCCGCCGCCAAAGAAATTCTCGGTATGCGCTTCTACCCATCCCAATCGGGGAAGTGTATCCAACACTTCCCGATAATGAGGTGCCCGCAAGCCGATGCCAGCGACACAGGGCAAAGCCGACGTTGCGGGCGGATACATCAGGAACCTTTCTTGGGTATGTCGGTGCCTTCAGTGGTACTGCCTCCGGCGATCTTGTCGCACGTGCCTTTGGGCAGCGCAACGAAGTCGTTCTTATCGTTGTTCATCGTGGCGTGGCCTGCGCAAGCATGTCCGGCCTTCTTGCTACCGCAGTCGTTCATGCCAGCCTTGGCAACGCCATAACATTTTTCCATCTTGGCATCGGCTGCGGTCGCATTGCCGACCAAGCCCAACGTCAACAGACTGCCGATCGCGAGTGACAACACTTGTTGATTCTTCATGGTGATTCTCCTTGAGTGGTTGATTTAACGCTCGGACGCAGATCGTCCTTGCAACCATTGATTCGCTGCTCGTTAAAAAAAGGTTACAGGGGAGTGAAAAAATATATATTCAGGCAGATGGCCTGAGTCCGGCGAGTGGGAAGTTATGATGTGCCCCCAGTGAGGTTCGTTCGATACAGACTGCATGACAAACCAAGTGGAGCAAGCGTGACAGTGCGGAGTGACAATCTTGAAGCGTTGATGCAGCAAGCGCTGACGGGCGATCAGGCCGCCTATGCCAAGGTGTTGCACGCCACGGCGCAGTTGCTGCGTCCCTTCCTGTCCAAGCGCCTGTTGTTCGCCAATGATGTGGATGACGTGCTGCAAGAGATACTCGTCTCCATTCACAAGGCGCGCCACACCTACGACGGGCAGCGTCCTTTTACGCCTTGGGTGTACGCCATCGCCAAGTTCCGTTTGCAGGACTACCTGCGTTCCCACTATGCAGACGACATCAAACACGCGGTCGATATCGCCGATCTGGAAAATGATTTGTCGGAAGATGTAACCGAAACCGGCATCACCTACGAATCTATCAGTGGGGAGGTCGCAAAACTCCCCGAGAAGCAGGCCGCCATCCTGCAACTCATCCATCAGGAAGGCTACACAGCCAAAGAAGTGGCGGCGAAGCTGGGCATGAATGAATCGGCAGTCAAGGTGGCGGCGCACCGTGCCTACAAAGTATTAAGAAAGCGATTGGAGGAAACATGAAAGACATCGACGACCTGATCGGCCAACTGGCGCAGGAGGGTGGGGCGGTTAAACCCGCGCCACATCCGATCACACTCAGCTTGAAATGGATGGCGCTATCAGCCGCCTACCTGCTGGTGTTGCTGCTCGTCTCCGGTGTGCGCAACGAATTGGCTGCTGCCTTCGAACATCCTTGGTTCGCCATCGAAGTGGCGCTGTTGGTCGCCATGTTCATCGCCACCTCGGTGAGCGCGGCCTTGCTGTCGTTCCCTGATATGTACCAGATGCGCCGCGCGGTGTGGATGCCGATGGCGGTATTCGGCGTGTTCGCCTGTGTATTGTTCATGGCGTGGCGTGCCGATATACCACCCGCGCCATTACCGGTTCACGGCTTCGAATGTACCTTGGCGATCTTGATGGTCGCTCTGTTGCCCGGCACTTGGCTGCTGTATGCCATGCGCAAACTTGCCAGCACCCATTACCAATGGGCGGGCAGCATCGCACTATTGCATGCCTTCAGCGTCGGCGCCCTGTGGTTGCGCCTGCAAGAGAACAACGACTCCATCCTGCACGTGCTGCAATGGCATTACCTGCCGATGATCGGCTTCGGCATCCTTGGCTTATGGGTAGGGAAGCTAATACTTAAGTGGTGATGCAAATTTATCTAAATTACGTCATTCCGGCGCAGGCCGGAATCCAGTTGAAAAATACATCTCACGCAAAGTGTGGACAAAGCCCAAGGTATGCTTGATAAAACCACTGGATACCGGCCTGCGCCGGTATGACGGAAGTGCGGGTCGGCACTTTATAGCGGTTCTTACTTACCTTGCTTTGCGGTAAGCTACGCCCCTTCCAGCAACCCCTTAGAGAATCCGCAAAATGGTACAAGGCCAATACGTAATGTCTATGCTCCGCGTGAGCAAGATCGTCCCCCCTAAACGTCAGATCATCAAAGACATCTCCCTCAGCTTCTTCCCCGGCGCCAAGATCGGCCTGCTGGGTCTGAACGGCTCGGGTAAATCCACCGTGCTGCGCATCATGGCTAAGCAGGACAAAGAATACGACGGCGAAGTGCAGCACTTGCCCGGCATCAAGATCGGTTACTTGGAGCAAGAGCCTGTGCTCGACCCTGCGAAGACTGTGCGCCAAGAAGTGGAATCCGCGCTGGGCGAAGTGATGGAAGCGCAATCCAAGTTGGATGCCGTGTACGCCGCCTATGCTGAAGAGAACGCTGACTTCGACGCACTCGCCGCCGAGCAAGCGCGCCTAGAAGCCATCATCGCCGCAAGCGGTAGCGATGCATCACACCAGATGGAGATCGCCGCCGATGCGCTGCGTCTGCCCGAGTGGGATGCCGTCATCAAGAACCTTTCCGGTGGTGAGAAGCGCCGCGTTGCGCTGTGCAAACTGCTGCTGGAAAAACCCGACATGCTGCTGTTGGACGAACCCACCAACCACCTGGACGCCGAATCGGTGGAATG
>JBAYTV010000003.1:0-14406 GCA_041675405.1 Sideroxydans sp.
CCCTACCATGCTGCGGCTCTGGCTTTGTTGGGTGGCGGTGAGGTTTTGTTTATCGGTGGTCTCGCGTTTACCTATGCTGATACTCAGGCCGCCGTTGCTCATGAGGCCTGTTTTTTTGGTGTAGCTTTCGTTGCTCTGGCTGTAGCTATCTGATCCCGCTGCGATGGTGATGTCGTTGGCGGCATCCAGTGTGACATCGTTCGTGGCGGCGATGCTGCTGCCGATGACGTTGATGTTGCCTTCAGGGAAATCTCGTTTTCCTTCCTCATCTCCTTCTTTTTTACCGGCTTGTATAACGAGGCTGTCTGCACTTAATGTGCTGCCCACTGCGATGCTTTGGTTGCTGCTAGTGCGTGTGACTGTGGTCTTGCTGGAGAAGAGTTCCTTTTGTGAGATTCGCGTTTGCTTGAAGAATTCGTGTTGCTCGTCGGTGGTGGTGATGTTGACGTCTTTATCGGCGATGACGGCGAGCTTACCGTTAGCACTGCTGATGGTGGCGCTCTGTAGGTTGATGTTGCCACCCTGCGCTGTATTTGGTGTGCCTGCGCCACTGGTGGCTGCTAGGGTGATGTTGCCTTGGGCATTAAGGCTTGTACCGATGACGGTTTCGTCATAGGTGCGCTGTTGTGTGATGCCTGTGTCAAAGCTGGAGCGTGTGCTGTTCTTGCTAGAGGCCAAGGTTAAGTCGCCGCCGGATACGATCACAAGATCACCACGAGCGCCCTGAGCTTGTCGAAGGGTACCCACATCCAGTGCGGCAGCAGTGAGCGTCATGTTGTTGCCTGAACTCAGGTTGAGGTTGCCACCGGTGCTGATGCCGCTACCGAGTTGGGTTGTTGTGCTGCGTGTTGCGGCATAGCGCGAGGTGCTAGCACTTTGGTTTACGGTGACGACACCCACGTTGAGGTCGCGTGTGGCTGCGATGATGGTGTTGCCACCACTGGCAACGGCGGCACCTATGATGGAGATGTCACGCCCTGCATTCATGCTCAGGTTGTTAGTGGCGCTGATGCCTACTTCCAATCCCAAGGCGGTGCCGCTAACTGTTTCGGTCACCGAAGGAGTAGCAATGCGACCGAAGCGGGAAGAGGAAGCCTGTCCCGAGGTGGTTTGCGTGGTAATGAAGGTGCTGCTGGCGCGTTGATTGATGATGTCGCGGCCTGCGCTCAAACTCACATCGTTGCCGTTGATCTTGCCGGAGAGGTTGAGGATGTCGGTGTCGGCCTTGAGTAGGGTGAACCCTTGGCTACTGATGGTGCCGTTGGTGTTGGTGATGTTATTGGCTTGCAGGACGTTGCTGTTGCGGCCTTGGATGCGGCCTGTATTGGTGATGCTATCGGCCCCTGTGATACGGATGTCGTTGGCAGCGATGATGGCGCCGCTTGGTGAGAGGTCTGCTTTGCTTAATTGCGACAGGTACAGTTGTGGTGCCAATACGTGTTCGATACGACCATCGGGTAGTGTGACGGTGCGCTCTTCCATCCAGACGATGTCTTGCTTCAGTGATTCTATCTGTTGCGCAGTGAGAGCGATGCCGGGTGCGAGTTGCAGGTCTTGTGCGGCGCTGACACCTGCATCCAGCAAGGCGGCATATTGATCATTGGCGCTGGCGTATTGGCCGAGATAACGCTGACCTGTTTGTAGCATGATCTGTTCGTTCACCAGCTTCTGTTCGTAGAAGCCGTCGCCGAGGCGCTTTTGCATCAAGGTCGGGTCTAGCGACAAACGGCTCAGCATGTAGTCGCTAGAGACGAAGGTCTGATAGTTGGTGAAGCGTGGGTCGGTGACGACGAGATATTGCTGACCCAGTTGACTATGGATGGTGTACAGGCCGCTGGTGGGGAGGGTGATGGTTAAGGCAGTGGTGTTCAGCGTGGGGGCGGTGACTGAGCTGACTACACCAGCGCTAGTGGTCGCGACGGTTTTATTGTCTTTAGCCGCAAGATAGGCGGAAGGGGATAGATCGAGTTTGATGTAAAGCAGACCAGAAATTGGCGCGTACGTCGGTGCTGGTGCGTAAGGGGTGGTGACTAAAGTCCAAACGTCATGTGCCGGCTGACAGTTCACCGAAATCCAACCACAACTACCGTACTGAGGGATATGCGCCACAGACCAATAGCTGGATGTGCCACTCAAGGTCGTGCTTCTCAAAAACTCAGACCCGTTGTTATTAACACTCATTTGTGCGGTCAATGCCCCGCCCGCAATGATGGTGCTGTAGTCATTGCCCATCGCGTTACCACCCAAGCGCATATTCCTGCCCGACAATAATCTAGCTTCTGGCGTGGTTGCGGCGATGAATCGCTGATCGGCATAAGCCGTTGTGTAGCTATCGACCCACGGCCCGTAATACACTGGGGTTGCAACAACCGTGGGACCTGTTCCTGCTGGAATCCACTCCACGCCCACCACACTGCGTTTGTTGGTGATGGTGTTGGCGCTGATGTGCAAATCATTGTCCGCTTCTATCGTGGCTGAACTGTTGGTGACACTCACTGCATTACCCGTCACCCTGTCCGTCGTTGCATCGATGACTTTGTTCGAACCGATGTTGATGTCTCCCAGGCTGTAGATGAAGGCACCATCCAGATTGACGAGGGCATTCGCAACGATGAGATTGGCTGTCTGGGTGGCGCCGATGAAGGCGGTGGCAGTCTGGTTGGTCAGGTTGTTGGCGTAGAGGTCAAGCGTGTTGCCCATCACCGTTGCGATATTAGTGAAGTTGTTGCTGTGTGTCTCGACGTTGTTGCCTTCGATGCGTCCTGCATTGGTGATGTCGCCCGTGGTGGTCAGTACGCTTGCATTCGCGTTGATGAGTGCGCCGCTTCGGTTGTCTATGTTCGCGGCATCTACTGTTAGCGTCCCGCCTGCTTCCAATGTGGTGGTGTTGATGAAGTTACCCGTTGTGGTCAAAGTCATGTCTCCATTCGCTGCGAACACATTCCCCGCCGCATGGGTGTAGTCACCCTGCAAGGTGATGCTGTTGTTGCCATAGGCAGCGACGGTTCCTAGTCCGTTGTAGCCATTGGCGGCGTGGATGGTGAGGCTGATGTTTTGTGCGGAGAGTACGCTGCCGCCTTGGTTGTTGATACTGGCAAGGTTGAAGATGGTGTTGCCTTTGCTGCTGATCTCGCCTGCGCTGTTGTCTAGGGTGGCGCTGGCTTGGTCGAACGTGAGATCGCCGAACGCGTAGAGTTTGCCGCTGCTGTTGTTGAGGGCGGCAGTGATGAAAGTGAGGTTGCCATTGCTGCCGATGAAGCCGCTCACGCTATTCGATGCGGTGTTGATGATGTCTTGCGTTGCGGTGATGTTCAGGTTGCCGCCCAAATTCTTGATCGAACCGCTTGCATTGTTGAGGCTGTTCGCGCTGAGGCTGATGCCATTACCCGCTTCCAGATTACCTAAGGAGTTGTTGAGTGTGCCGCTGGCTGTGGCGCTGAGATTGCCTGCGATGGCTTGGGTCTGTGCTCCACTGATGTCTAGGTTGCCAGCGCTGGCGTTGAGGCTGATGTTGTTTTCCGCTTGGGTGCGGCTGGTGGCCAGGTTGATGTCGGTTGCGCTGATGCTGAAATTACGGCCAGCAATATTGTTGCCAGTGGCGATGGTTTGACCTTGGGTGGTAATGGACAGGTCGCCCGCTTGGGTCGCATTGCCGTTGGCATCTATGCCTGCACCTAATGTACCGGTGCTATTGAGGCTGTTGGCATTCAGCGTGAGGTTGCCTTGGGCAGTGGTGAGGCCGCTGTTGGTGATAGTGCCGGTGCTGGTGAGAGTGGCGTTTTGTTGTGCGTAGAGGGTGCCGCTGTTGGCGATACCTGTTGCGCTATTGAGGCTGAGGTTGGCGGTGGCCGTTATTTTACCCGTCAGGATGATCTGACCTTGGGTATCTAGAGTGAAGTCGCCTGCTTGTGCCGCTAAGGTGCCGGCGCTGTTGACGCCGACACCCGCTTCAGTGCCGATGAGGCGTATCTTGTTGGCGTACATGCCGCCCAGTTGGGCGACATCGATGCCAACCGTCGGTGCTGCGCCCTGCCCTTGGATGATTTGTACACCGAGTGTGGTGTAGTCGACTTGGTTGCTACCGGTAATGATGTTGAGATCGTTCGCCCACAGCTCGCCATTCACTTGGACGCTACGAGTGATGAGGTCGAGTTGGGTGATGTTGCTACCGTTCAAGCCTGCTGTGCCAATCTGGATGTCGCCGCGGGTGACGCGGAAGGCATCCAAGCTACCGCCTGCACCAATGACAGGTGTGCCAGTGGTGAGGATACCCCGGCTGGTGTTGATGAAGCCGCAGCCGTTACAGCTGATGCCGTTGGGGTTGGCGATAATGACTTCGGCTTGTTGTCCGGCGACTTCTGTGTGGCCGTTGAGTTGGCTGCGGTTGGTGCTGGTGACTTCGTTGAGGATGATGCGCGCTGCGCCGTTCATCAGATTGGGGTTGGCGGTGACGTAGCCTGCTTGTAGGGTGAGTGCGGTGTTTTGTGCGTTGTTAAGGATGGCACCCGCGGGATCAACGTTGAAGGTGGTGTATTGGTTGTGTGAGACACCAGCAGCACTGGGAGTGGTGATCTGCACCAAGGGTAGTCCGTTGGCGGTGGCATCAACGGTGGGGCGATTGTTGGGGGCCGCGCCTTGAGAAGCGATGATCTCGGCGGTGGCGACGAGTGGTTGGCCGATGTACGCGATGAGAGTGAAGATAGCGAGGTAACGGCGTAAGGGAGATGGTTGCACGATATCGCTCAAGCTCGATGAGTGAGTGTGCGTGATCTGGCTATGGTCGTTCATAGTTCACCTCGCGTCGCTATTCACTTGCCTGTTTCTCTAATAATTCATATTTCGTCGCTCCCGCGAAAGCGGGAGCCCAGTTAAATCAATAAACCGGATTCCCGCTTTCGCGGGAATGACAGCCCTTTATGCGCATTTATGTCGCATCACATCTGATACATCAAACTGAATCCGAGAGCTGGATTCTCACTTCGATAACTTTGCGGCTTGTTGATTGGCGTTCCCGCAAACACTTCATAGCTCAGCCCTCTGAGCAATGCACCGCGCATGCCGATGACACATCCCGCCAGATGATCGCCTGGCAAGTTGATGACGTTGTCACCATAGACTTTGCCGTAGTCGAATCCGACATAGGCTGACTGCTCTGTATTAGGAATGGGATAGGCGAGTTCGTTACGCAGGAAAAAACCCTTCTCTGCTCCCAGCGAATACTCGCCATCGAATCCACGCACCGTCCAGCGGTTGCCGATGGAGAACCATTCGCTGGCATACAAGACGGTGTTGGTGTTCTGCGCGCGCATGGTGGCGCTGTAGCTGAGGGGACGATCTTTGATCTTGAACGGGATGCTCAGGGTGGTATCCAATGTCTCGATCCCGTAGCGATAGCGCCCATTCGCGGCGTTCGCAACTTCTGCTTGTGCGCCGAACCAAGGTGCGCCCCAACGATAGGCGAAGGTGATATCCAACTGGGCTTGGCCGATGTTGTGTTTGTGGATAAGTGCAAGTTCGGCATGGGTGGTGTTGCGCTTCTGCACGGCGACTTCGGTGTCGTCGATGTAGGAGTGGCTCCAACGTTTTGTGGTGCGGAACTGCAAGCTGGTCTTGCTGAATTGGTCGCGATGAAACAGATAGTTGAGTTTCGCTTCGAAGTTCTGCGATCTGCCGCTGGAGACGAAACTGGTGACCGCACCTTGGATGCGTTGATGGTAGGTGGATTCACCCGCCGAGACGGAGGCGGTCAAATAGCCGAACGGAATGGAATACGAGAGATTGTTGCCTTGCGTGCCGCGTTGATAACTATTGCGATCCGCGTCGGCGTTAAGACCGATATTGAATAGGTCGTTCGCGCCGAATGGGTTGTCCCACGCGAACTGAAGTCCGGCTTGGTACTTACCTGTGCCTTTTGCTCCCGTGTCATCCAGTGTGGCGACTACCTTCCAAGGCTTGCCGCGTTTGACTGAGATGACGATATCACTCTCCCCTATGCTGCCGGCAGGTACGATCTGCATATCGACCTCTTGGCTGGGCACGCGCTTCATCTGCTCTAACCCCTGCTCAAGATCACGCAGGTTGAGCAATTTGCCCGATGCGGTGGGGAATGCGTTCTTCCACGTTCCTGCCGTTGCGGCATCGGCGAATCTCAATTCGTGAATGAGCCCGGGCACCAAGGTGAGTTTGAGTGTGCCATTCGCAAGGTTTTGCTCTGTGATGCCGATGCGGGTGGTGGAGTAACCACGTGCCAATATTTGCGTCGTCAGATTCTGAATCAGGTAATTGATGCCACCATGACCGATGCAACGACCTTTGTATTGCTCCAAATAATCTTGAGCGAAGAAGAAAGTGTCGAGGGGTAACGCGCTTGCACCTTGGCGTTTAGCTTCAGAAGAAAGTTGACTGGGGATGTCGAGGCTGAAGCGCTGAATGGTGAAGCAAGGTGTTTCCGATTCTGGAATGCCTTGGGTTTCTAGTGATGAGCGCGATCCACTTTGCAGGTTGACGCTGGGTTGTTGCTGTAGACGTTCGCGTTCTAAAGCTTCTAGTTTGGTGCGCTCGCGCAACGCTTCGCTGTCCGCTGTCTCAACAGCCGCATAGGCATTACCTATGAGAAGAAAAGCGGCGAAAGCTGATGAAGCCGTTCGCAAGCGTTGAAGCGTGACAGTACAGAGCATCGTTGAATACCCCGCAGCTTGATAATTGATCGTTCAAATAAAAAACCAATTCTCGAAAGCAAATACGAAACAGAAATATAACTAGCCTCTTCAATTAAATCCATAAAGTTATTGGCCTATATATTTCTATTCCATTTAGGGACGCGAATATTTCAACTATATGTATTTATTCATATTTATTGTGTTATTTGTAGAACAAACACACATACTATGTCTAATATATTTGACATTTAAAATCGTTATTCAGTAACATCAGATGCTATGTTGATCGACATTCAAGCTATAGGCATTCAAATCAAACAATCCAGACTGCAGGCTGGAATCAGTCAGGCAGAGTTGGCTCGTCTTGCCGATGTATCACGCGCTACGATAAATGGTATTGAGAACAGCACCATCAAGGAAATTGGGGTAAATCGCTTGAACAGGGTGGTCGCGACTAGCCTCAACCTGCCCAATGCAACCGCTCAGGCCAAAAGGAAATCAGAGAACCTTAACTTGTCCTTTCCTTATGACTCGAGCAATTCGTCCATACCTGACTCGCTACTGATCGATAAAGTCGTCGAGCGTGGATTGTTCGAAGACATGGTAAAGATTGCCGTTCGTTATGGCGTAGAAGCATTGCGTCTTTCGGTGATATCTTTTATATCAAAGAACAACGCCTCAGCCCCCTCGTTGAACAGAATGCTTTCGAACATTGAAAAGGCTTTGTATGTTCAGAACTGAACCAGAGCGCACAGGATGGGGATTTCAAGTGCTATTTCAAGAGCCGTTAATGCAAGGTTTTGTATCGATTGGTGACACAGCAATTTCTATCCAGATAGGGCACAATCTCAGCAAATATCTTGAGTTCTGGATAAATGAATACGAAGTGAATATTGCGGTAGCAATACGTAATGCCGCGTACCGATTAGATTCATCCCTTAAGAGACATCGGAGGTTTGCTGAAATGTCTGTCTGATCGGGCAGGAGCAATGCCTTTTTCACCTCCCAGAAGCGGTCGTTCATAGGCACTGATTTGATGATGCTCGGGTGACGCTTCCCAACCCTTTGCCGTCCGTGATGGTTGACCGCTATGTAGCTGTTGATTTTGCTTCGACGGTTACTCGTCAAATGGATTTACTATTTCCACTCCAGTTCCGCCAAAATCACCCACGTTGCGTGTGACGACGGTTAAATCGTGAATCAATGCAATTGCTGCTATCTGTTTATCAATAGGATGCTGAGGATGAGGCGACATTAATCGTCCCCACACTTGGGCGCACTCTTCATCAAAAGATAAAATCTTATCCGCGTAATCACCAACGATCACTTCAAGCCATTTCTCAAGCTTTTTAGTTTGCGTGATATCTCCGCGATGGCGGATGTTTTCTAAGCCGCGCCGAATTTCTCCGATTGTTTGAGCAGATACATAAATGTCGGCAGCATCCGTTTCTTTGAAGAATCTTCTCACGCCGCGATTGGCTTTCGTCCCCTTGCGTGCCTCACTGATGACGTTGGTGTCGACCAAGTACATACGGAATTCTATGTATTACGAAAATTGAAGTCGGCGTCTTCACCAACGTTTGGCATGGACAACAAAACTTCGGCAACTGAACGACGCTTGGGGCGTTGCAGAACTGATTTAAGAATCTCACGATGTTCAGCTTCAGCACTTCTTCCATGAGATGCAGCCAGTTGCTTTAAAGCCAAGGCGACATCCTCTTCCACATTACGAACAACAAGATTGGTAGCCATGATGGAAACTCCTTTTGTAATCATTGATAGCAATATACTTAAGGAGTGATTGCATTGCAATCTAAATTTGCTGGCGGATTGTAATGACAGGTTGGTACACATCCCGCCCGTGGTAAAGGTCAGCCATCTGGCTTCGAGTTTTCAACTCTGACTGTCGCTTGCCGGGTGATTTGAGTCAGCCAACACCTCCCAAATCAGAACTCACTCTTTATCCCAATAAGCCGTCGCTATCCCCTCGCCCAGATCTGCTTCGATCAGGCGGCGGCGTACTTCAAGCAATCGATTGATCAATGCGGGTTCATGCTTGGCGTAAGCATCGGCATCGGCAATTCGATTCACCACGACACCAAGCAATTCAGTGATTGCGTTGCCGATGGAGTTCTGGCTGATGGTGACGATGAGCTTGCCTGCATCGTTGCGGTAGATGAGTTGCTTGAAAGCGGGCTGCCAGCGGATGGCGTTGGCATATTTTGCATCCACAATGCAATGGTCGCGCACTTTCTTGGCGGTCTTCATGAAGTCGTTGTTGAACAGCAGCACGCTCTCCACCTGTTCTGGGAAATACACATCGGCCAGGATGGGCGCATTGTGGGTGGAGACCTGCGAAAAGAAGCTGCGGTAGAAGTCGATGAATCCTTTCAGCACCTCGTCGTACTCTTTCCAAAAATGCACGTCTTTAAGTGCGGCCGCTCCACCTTGCACTTCCCAACTAGGCAAGCCCTGCGGATAACCGGTGAGTGCGATGCGCGCATCGGCTTCGCTAGCCGGTTTGAGTATCTTCAAGCTCAGTGCCTTGGCGAAGAACTCGCGATACACATCGCGCATATAGGCTTGGAACAGGCTGTGCTGCCCGCCATCAGTCAGGTTTGGATTAGCTACATCAGCCAGTTTTGCATTGCGCAATGTTACTTTAGGGAAGACCACAAAATGGTTGTGTAGCATGCGGATACTGGGCACGCCAGGCGATGTCAGTGGCCATGTCGCATCCAGACTCGCCTCACCTGCGAGGATCAGCGCTTCATCAGGATCAGGATATTGCTCCAGCATGTAGTCGATGATGATTTGATTCATGCGGTTCCACACCTGTTTCACATTGTCTGCCACTTGAGTACGGCGCACGGGGCGACCCAGTGGATTGAGGATGGTCTTGGAAGTGTTGTAGATGATGGAACAGTCAAACTCGGTGCTGTGCCCCAATGCCTTACGATACAGCAACAGGTTCTCTTGATTCATCAATAGACCGTTGTTGTTCACCAGATCATTCAGATTCTCGGTGCTGTTGAAGAACTCGTTGTGCTTCAACCCCTCCGGGACTTCAAGGGGGATAGAGCGAAATGGGGTGACGATCTCACGTGGCCCGGATTGCATGCTTCATTCCTTCACAAGTGTTCTGGCATGAAGTTGTCGTGATCAAACCACCAACCAGATATTAAAGATTATTTCCGCATCTTGGGGCTAGCTTCAAAAGCATCTAGATAAACGTTGGATGGCCGTACCTCGAAACTCGCCCCAAACGGCTCGTTTTCCGGCTTTGGGAGCAACCGCTACGCGATTTGCCTGCTTACCCCTTTGCGCGGGATAGCCAGCCACTTGCCAGCTTGCTGGCTTAGTGGCTTGGCTGTAATTCCATCAATGACAAACTAAATGGTTTAAGTCTGTGCCCAAGGTAGGCCATCAAAACGCCAACCGTTGTGCGAGTTGCGATGGTGCGTATCGTCGAGATCACCTTCGCAACCGCGAGCGACGTTGTACACGTCTTTCAACCCTGCTTTCTCCAGCGCTTCCCCTGCATCGGCTGAACGACGTCCGGAACGACAGATGAGCACGACGGGGCGATTGACGCTAGCCGCTTTACGCACATGCGAGACGAACATCGGATTGATGTCCCAGTCGGGACCATCCACCCAGGGGATATGGATGGAACCGCGCGGGTGACCAACGAACATATATTCCATTTCGCTGCGTACATCGATGAACACGGCTTCTGGATTGGCTTGCAGAAAGTCGAAAGCTTCTTTCGGGATGAGGTGTTGCATGGTCGTTCTCCTAATGGTCTATGTCAGGTTGCAGGATTATAGCCCCACACCCGCGCCGCCGGCATCAGACAGACCTTCTCATTTCTTGTCGGCGATGTCCTGTATTTCTTAGGGCTAGATGATGTGGCCATCCAAACCAGACTGCTTGGCACCACCATAAGCCACACTCATCAGTTCGGAGTAATACACGACTGGCATGGTGTGACGAGTATAGTCTGTTTGGTGCTGTGGGAGCGTTCAGCGAACTTCCGGTAGCTTGCGTATCTCGAAACTCATATTGGACAAGTCCCCCAGTATCCATGTGGCGATCGCGTCGATGCCAGGCGCATCGACGCCCGCGACCGAGCCCGGATTGACCAACCAGCACTCGCCATCCCGCACGTGCTTTTGCTTGCCGATATGCGCCGTATGACTGTGGCCGTGACACACCAAGTCATAGTCCCCGGTACATGCAAAAGCCCGACCGTGATGCGGCATGTGTGTCACGAAGATCTTGCGCCCTCCCAGGTCCAGTGCAACGTCTTCGCCGTAGTAGGTGAACAAACCATTGGTTTTCGCCATCATGCGATAGAGCGCAGAGACATCGCCAATGTTGTTACCGTGAACTGCGTGGATGGGAATATTGAATTTGAGAGACGCGCGCAGTGTGTTGACGCCGATGAGATCACCGCAATGGATGACTGCTTGCGCACCACAAGCCTGCGCCTCTACGATTGCTTCCACAAGTGGCTCAGAGCGGTCGTGGCTATCGGAGACGATGCAGATTTTCATGCCCTATTTATATCATGGAGGTTGGACGCATTAGGCAAAATTCATACGTTCAGTGTCTATAGCCATATCGGGGGAGTATAGGGTATAACCCCGAAGGAGGGTGCGCCGCGCTTCTCGTTTCCTTTGTTGATATTTTAGGCATTTCGACTAAACTTAAAAGAAGAGTAAATCGTTTAGTGTTTACCCACTAGAAACACCGAAAATCAATGCCCATCACAATAACCCCTCATTCCGGATTCTCTTGGGTTCGTGAGCCAGAATTCACACCGCCAGACAGCGACGGTGGAGTGACTGCCTGTTTAGAACAAGAATTTATGGAGACCCGCTCTGGTGAGTTGAAGACCCTACTGGGCACCTTCCTTGAGATCATCATTGGCACTGTCAATGCAACTGCAGGTGTCGTGCGTTTACTCTCTCCGGATGGCCAGTCACTTACCATCATCAGCTCCGCGGCGATCTCAGATGAATTGCAAGCTGAGGCCGAGAATTTTGTCGGCCTGGATTGCGAGGTCAGCGGCAAAGCCGTACTAAATCATGTCGTCCACGCATCCGACCTCAGCGAATGCAACTCACGTCAAAACTGTCCCTATTCAAGTTGCCGCTTCCAGTCACGCGTAGTCGCCCCATTGGAATCATCAAGTTCACCCGGTACTGCGTTTGGCATCTTGACCGTGTTCTTTGATATCCCGCACGACAGCGCCAGCTGCATGATGAATACGGTCGCATCCTTTGCAGACGTGATGTGCGCCACCATAGAACATGCGCGAAGCAATCGGGAAGCTAACCGACTAGAACGATTGGCCGCAAGGCAGGAGATCGCCAACAACATCCATGATTCTCTGGCGCAGACTCTAACCTATGCCCGGATGCGAGCGAGCTTACTGGGTGAAGCGGTTCGTTCCGGGGATGAGTTGATGTCCACCAAATATGTACGCGACATCGACGAGGCGCTGGAGATCGGCCAAAAGAATGTTCGCGAACTGATTGCCGATTTTCGTTGCGATCTTAACCACGAAGGCATCTCTATCGCTTTGCAGGAGATGGTTCGCAACTTTAGCGAGCAGCATGATGTCACACTCGAATATCACAACAAGTTGGTCGATCTTGAGTTACCACTCGAATACGAGATCCAAGTGTTTCACATCGTGCACGAAGCGCTGAACAACATAGCCCGCCATTCAGGGGCAAGCCACGCGCGCCTGTTTGTTGAGGCGCGCTTCGGTTACTACATCTTCACCATTGAAGATAATGGGGTCGGCGCTACCACTTTTACGCCTGTTGAAGGCCATTATGGGATGATGATTATGCGCGAGCGGGCACATCACATCAGTGGAGAGATAAGAGTCAAAAGTGCTGCGGGACTGGGAACACAGGTACAATTGTTCTTTCCCGAACCACCGTTGGACTGGAGAGCAATAAATGAGTGACAAATTGAAAGTAGTGTTGGTTGATGACCAGAGCCTATGTAGGCGCGGGTTGAGCGAGTTACTTTCCAGTTGCTACGATTTCACCGTTCTGGGCACAACCGGCACCATTGAAGAATTGCGAACTTTGCTGGAAGGTAAACCCGATCTGCTCATCGTCGATTTGCGCATGAAACCGTTGGATGGCATCTCTTTGATACAGCAGATCCGTAGCGAAGGTTTTATGACCCCCGCCGTGATGTTAACCATGAGCGATTCTGAAACCGACCTGACAAATGCCATTCGTGCCGGTGTGCGGGGGTATCTACTTAAAGACATGGCGCCGGATGATGTGGTGGATGCGATCCGTCGTGTCGCCGGAGGCGAACTGGTCGTTGCCCCCACTATGACCCTGAAGCTGATCGAGATGTTGCGCGGGGACCAACCGGAGCAAGAACCCAAGAACTCAATGAAGCTACTCACCGAACGCGAAAGGGAAATTCTGCAATTGCTATCACGCGGTGAAAGCAACAAAGCCATCGCCCAGACTCTAAAGATAAGCTACGACACAGTGAAACAGCACGTACGTCATATTTTAAACAAGCTGAATCTATCCTCACGCGTCAAAGCGGCCGTGTTGTTTACCAAAGAACAAGAATCTCCCAATAGTAGCGATAACAACTCGCGCTAACCCCCCATCGGGGTTATATCCACACTCCCCAATATGGCTATAGACCTCTTAGCTACAATTCCGCCTAATGGCGCCACCGAAACTGGCCATTTTGTACGGCTATCTTTCCAAAACAGCATCAAGCTTCACAAAGTTTTGGGGTAATCAATCAAGACCACCAGAAGTTCTTCGGCCAATCATAATCAAGGGGAAAACATGGCACACATCGTCATCATGGGAGCGGGAATCGGCGGCATGCCAGCCGCGTACGAAATGCGCGACAAGCTGGAAAAACAGCACAAAGTCACCGTCGTATCGAATAGCGAGAACTTTCAGTTCACCCCATCCAACCCTTGGGTCGGCGTGAAGTGGCGCGATCGTAAACAGATCGAGTTCCCGGTACGCAGCTATTTGGAGCGCAAGGGCATCGATTTCATCTCTACAGGCGTGAAGCGAGTCCACCCCGAGCAGAACAAGCTCGAATTGAACGACGGCAAGGAGCTCGGCTACGATTATCTGGTGATCGCCACTGGTCCTAAATTGGCCTTTGATGAAGTTGAAGGTTTAGGACCGCATGGCGGGCACACCTATTCCGTGTGCCATGTAGACCATGCCATGAAGTCGCACGATGAATGGGAGAACTTCTGCAAGAACCCGGGGCCTATCGTGGTCGGTGCGGTACAAGGCGCATCCTGTTTCGGACCTGCCTATGAATATGCCTTCATCATGGATACCGATCTGCGCAGGCGCAAACAGCGTAACAAAGTTCCAATGACATTCGTGACTTCAGAGCCCTACATCGGGCATTTGGGCCTGGGCGGTGTTGGTGATTCCAAGGGAATCCTCGAATCCGGCATGCGCGACAAGGGTATCAAATGGATCTGCAACGCCAAAGTCACCAAGGTGGAAGCAGGCAAGATGTTCGTCACGGAACATGACGACATGGGCGTTGAGAAGAAAAAACACGAGCTACCATTCCATTACAGCATGATGCTGCCGGCCTTCAAGGGAATCGATGCCGTTTTCGGCATCGAAGGCCTGGTCCAAGCGCGCGGCTTCGTCACGGTGGACAAACATCAACGCAATCAGAAATTCAAAAACATCTTCGCGGTCGG
>JBAYTV010000004.1:0-14346 GCA_041675405.1 Sideroxydans sp.
CCGCTCAAATAATCCACATCATGCGACTGCAACTTTCCCTCTTCCGCAAAGCGTTCCGCTTCTGAACGACTCACAGCATATTTCTTTGCTGCGCGTAAGGCTTGCGGATTGGGCTGCGCAGTCTTCAGTTGCTCTTCTGACAGACCGCGCACCCCCGTGGTCACCGTACTGCCGCCACGTCCTGTAGCAGCGACATTGAACAGCGCGCTCAATCCGTTATCGCTGCGGCGACCGGTGGCACTCGCCTCCAACTGCAAACTCAACATCTTCACCCAGCCGCTGGTCACCCCCGCTTTCACCTGCGTCCAACTCGATTGACGTTTCAGCACCTCGACCTTGGTACGCGGCGGCAATGAGCGCAAGGTCTGCGCGTCGCCGTAAGGTTTAGCCTTCAGCTCGGTGGCGCGAATGGTGTAGGCTGCATCGCCTGCCCATGCGCTACTCGCCGCCAATAGCAAAAAAGATAAGCTCAGTCTTTTCATCATCAGTTTCCTTCCTTTGGAATCGGTGCGAACAACTCGACTTCTTGCTCACGACCTTTCACTTTGAATGAACCATACGATTGGAACTCGAAGGCATCGCCGCAAGCCTGCATCGTATCTTGCGAAACTAGGATACGCGATACGCCCTTGGTCAGTCCTTCTATGCGACTCCCCAGATTCACAGTGTCGCCGATGGCCGTGTACTCACGTCGTTGTTCTGAGCCGATGAGACCGACCACCGCAGGGCCGGAATGGATACCGATGCCCACATCGAAGTCCGCATCTTCCTCGCCCAACTCTTGTTTGAAACGCTGCAACACTTGTGCCATCTCCAGCGCCGCCTCGACCGCGTGACGCGCGTGATCTGGATCGTCTAGCGGTGCGCCCCAGAACGCCATGATGCAATCGCCGATGAACTTATCCAGCGAGCCACCGTGGCGGAACACCACATCGACCTGCAATGTGAAATAGCGGTTCAGCAACTCCACCACTTGTTGTGGTGTGCGTTTTTCAGAGAGAGTGGTGAAACCACGGATGTCTGAGAACAAGATGGTGATCTGGCGGCTCTCACCCGCACGGCTCAGCCCGCCATGCGCCACCAATTCTTTCACCACATGCGGATTCACAAAGCGGCTGAACATCTGCACCGCTTGCTCGCGCGACTTGCGCTCGTTCAGATATTCACGCAGTGCGAAGGCGACGTAAGCCGACCATGCCAGCAACAACGGCGTGAGGACAGGCAGCAACATCAATTGTCCAACGGCAAGGAAAGAACCCGCCAGCAACATTGCAGACACACCCGCCAGACCCATGCCGATCTTGAGTGCATTCAACTTTCGCAAGAAGGCGATACTCAAGAGGCTCAGGAGTAACAAAGAGATTCCCAGACCGAACATCTCATCCGCCGCGCGCATGGCACGGCCGTTCTTCAAGTTATCGATGGCTGTCGCCAACATCTCCATGCCAGGATATAAGCTCGCCATCGGCGTCACGCGCACATCGTGCAATCCTGTCGCTGCCGTCCCGATGATGACGACCTTGTCTTTGAGCTCGTCTGCGGCACGCTGTGGATGTTCGCGGTCCATATCCGCATACAGGTCGGCATAAGAGATATGTTTGAACGCACCCGCATTGCCACGCCATGCCATGATGAAGTCCGATTCCTTAGGCACGTCATACCCCAAATCCGTTGCTACGCGCGCAGGCAAGGACGGGATGAGCCAACCATGCGCATCGTTATAGAGTTGGTAACGCCGCCCTACGCCATCCGCGTCTTCCACGAAATTGATGGTGCCGACGCGCCAATGTGCGGGGTCAATGACGAGCGGAGGCAGCAAGGCGATGTGAGCTTCTGCGACGGCATGGTCAGTCGATTGCAGACCCAGCAATGGCGCGACCTGCGCCATAGGAGCACCTTGTGCGTCCATTGACGCATCACGACGTACCAACGGGAAATAGACGTTGTCCACACCTTTCAGCGCCCGATTGAAAGCTTTGTCGCTGTCAGGACGGAAGGTGTCAGGCTCACTGAACAGGATGTCGAAGACGATGGCTTTCGGTTTTTGTTTGGCGATGCCGCGCACCAACTCACCATGCACCTCGCGCGGCCACGGCCAACTTCCGGCTGTATCCTGCATGTTGGCCAAACTCGCATCGTCGATGTCCACGATGACGATGTCAGGATCGGGAGTGAGTCGTTGTGCCTGCACACGCACGAAGGCATCAGACAGCCGATTCTCCAAAGGGGACAACGCGTGCAACCACAACGATTCTGCCGCCGCGATGAACAGGAACACCAATCCGATGCGTAACTTGACCTGCCTATCCATGATCAACGACGAGTTCTGCATGGCTACTCCTCCCGATTACGCATGAAGTCAGCTGTCTTATAGAAAGCGGTTTTCAACTCTGCTCGCAATGCTTCATCCTCAACGACATCATCCATCGCCTGTGTCATGCACATCATCCACTGGTCTCGTTCCTCATCCCCGATGGAGAAAGGCATATGGCGCTGGCGCAAACGCGGATGGCCGAATTTCTCGATGAACAACTGCGGCCCTCCCATCCAGCCGGATAGGAACATGAACAACTTGTCTTCTGCATTCTTTAAGTCGATGTGGTGCATCTGGCGAATACGGTGTGCCTCTGGCAATTCATCCATCAAGTGGTAGAAACGCTGTACTAGCTCGCGCACTTTCGGCTCACCACCGATGCGTTCGTAATGGTTGCGCGTGTCGTTACTGATCTGCATTCACTTTCCCTCTAAGCCGTCATACCGGCCTACGCCGGTATGACGGAATTTTATTCCGTAAAGAATCGATCTTTCATCTCTTCCAACCCTACGCTGTTCAATACCTCTGCCAAGCGCTCCGCAGCACGCTTGCGCGGCAGGTCCTTGTAAGTGGCGATGATGAGCTCGTTCTTCATCGAATGCTCCCACCCTACTAGCTCAGTCACTGTCACTTGATAACCGTGTGCCTCCAATTGTAGGCAACGCAACACGTTGGTGAGGTGGCTACCGAACTCGCGTGTGTGGATAGGATGCCGCCACAATTCTATGAGCGCGTCCTTCGCCAGCTGCTTGCCTTTGTTCTTGCGCAACACGGATGCCACTTCAGCCTGACAACAGGGCACCAGCACGATGTGTTTTGCCTTCTTCTTCAATGCGAAGTGGATGGCATCGTCGGTGGCTGTGTTACACGCATGCAGTGCGGTCACCACATCGACTTGGGGAGGCAGCTTGTCCGACACCGTCGATTCAGCGACCGACAGGTTCTCGAATGACATCCCATCAAATCCCAGTTGCTGCGCCAACTCGCGCGAATGCGTGACTAACTCTTCACGCGTCTCTATACCGTAGATATGGGAAGCATCTTTCAATGCTTTGAAGAACAGATCGTACAGAATAAAACCCAGATACGATTTGCCTGCACCGTGATCAACTAACGTCAGTGCGCCCTTCTCTTTCTGCACCTCTTGCAACAACGGCTCGATGAATTGATACAGGTGATACACCTGCTTCAGCTTGCGGCGCGAGTCCTGATTCATCTTGCCGTCGCGCGTGAGGATGTGTAGCGCCTTCAGTAGCTCAATGGATTGGCCGGCGCGTATCTCGGGATATTCTGGGGTGACTGTCTTTTTCATGCCCTACCTTAACCTTTAAGTCTGACTCTTGGCAACGGTGCTAACGCTTCCAAGATGGGTGTCGGGAGCGGGGGAAGTTGCCCGCAAATCTGTGCCGCTAATACTTCAGCCGAAACACCTGCTGTCAGCAAGCCGCGCGTACCGTGCGCCATGCTGCAATAAAGTCCCTGCTCCACCTCGCCCACGAGCGGTGTTGAGCCCGGAGCGGAACAACGCACAGATGCTCTGCCTTGTAGCTCATCTAGCCTCGCCTCACCCAATGCTTGGCGCAATGCGGGGGCGTATTCGTTGAGGCTTGAGAGATTCTGTGCTTGGTCAGCACCTCGCACCTCTGTCGATTCATCATCGAAATCATGCGTCGCTCCCATCACATGCACTCCATCTACAGCGGGTGCGCAATAACCATCACCACATACTACCGACTGCAAAGCTTTACTCGCCTCAGACTCAGAGACCAAGGTGATCTGCCCGCGTACAGGAGTGAGGGGGAAATGTTCGAACTGCGCGAGCTTCTTGGCAGAGTGCGCACAGCAAACCAGCACGACATCTGCCTCGGCACTCCTCTCGACACCTTGAGTATCACGCCCATTCACACGCCAACCAGACGCGACCTTTTCCAATCCCTCTACCCCATACCCAAGGCGTTGCTCGATACGCTCATGCAGCGCTAACGCTGCGCACAACTTGGGGGGCACGACCCATCCGCCTGCGGGGAACCACAGCCCGCCGAACTTCACCACCACCCCAGCCAACTGCGCGGCTCTTTCCGCATCCACGAACTGCATCAGATGTTCCGGCCATTCACGCTCGGCCAAGCGCGAGATACGTTTGATCTCGACTGGATTGCAGGCCAGTTGTAGCAAACCGCACTCGGCTCGCATCACCCCATCCACAGGCAACACTTCATCCATCAACCCAAGCGCATGACCATACGAGGCAAGCACGAAACGATGCAAGGGATCGCCCCCCGCACCGAAGCGGGCATGCAGGATGCCGCGCGGATTGCCGGATGCGGCGCTTGCCAACAGGGGAGCGCGTTCAATGATCGTGACTTTGATGCCGCGTTGAGCGAGTGCATGGGCAGCGGCACATCCGGCGATACCGCCACCGATGACGATGGCGGTGCTTGGTGTTCTATTGGGAATGGTTGGTCGCACCGAGTGTTCCCTCATCCCAACCCTTCTTCCAGAGGGAGAAGAACTTAGCTTCCCTCTCCCACTGGGAGAGGGACTGAGGGTGAGGGAACCCTCTAGGAGCGCCTCATCTCGCTGTGCCATGCATCCCCGCAGCATCTCACGCTTGTGTCCAAAGTCCTGTGCCTTCTCCACTTCGAATCCCACTTGCTGCAATCCACGTCTTATCCAGCCAGCGCTGGTGTACGTTGCCAAGGTGGCACCCCCACGCGAGGCACGGGCCACGTTCACCAGCACGTTCTCACTCCACACCTCATGATTCTTGGCAAAAGAAAAACCATCGAGGAACCATGCGTCCACGCAATGCGGCGGCAACTGTGGCAACGCCGCGTCAACATCCGCACATACCAAGGTAAGCCGCACTCGCCCCCCAGCGAGACTCCAGCGGTTCCAACCCGGCACACGACGATGCCAACGCGCCAACAACGCTCCAGCTATCGCACCCAACTCAGGCCACAACGCCAATGCAGCGCGTAGCGCGTCATCACTCAATGGCAATCTCTCGACACTGAAGAAATCGAGACTTGCCCCCGCTGGCGCTGTTCGCTCGAACAGCTGCCACGCACAAAGGAAACTCAATCCCGTGCCAAACCCAGTCTCGCCGATACAAAAACTATTGCCCGCTGACAATGCAGAGAATCGTTCCGCCAAATGGTTGCCCTTCAAGAAGACATGGCGTGTCTCTTCCAGACCCGAGTCGGTCGAGACGTAAACATCGCCGAAACGATCCGAATGGGGTTGGCCGTCTTTCCAGTGGAGCATCATCTTTCCAAAAAAAATCCGGCGGGACATACCCGCCGGGTTCATTTGCTTGTTATTGCGTTATATCCTTTGTCTCGATTGATACGAGCCGCAGTGCCGGTAATTATATCGGCAAAGCGCATCGTACTTGGCGATACGCACGCGGGCAAAATACAATCCAGTCTGAGTAACATCCATCAACCTCCATGAAAGACTACATATGAAATCCGGATTCTCGCGCATCGCCGCCATCGCATGGCTCTGCTGTTCCTCCAGCGCCTTCGCATTGTCTGAACAAGAAGCTGCCGAGCAAAGTATCTCCACCTCTATTCAAGCGACCAAACCCGGTTTACATATGCTGATCAACGTTGGAATGACTTATGGAGGCGACACGGTCGCAACAGCTGTCTTCACCAACGGCTCGAGTACGGATATCAAAGGCGGCGGTCTGTTGCAGTTCGGCGCTGGGGGGTTGTATCAATTTGAGCAGCAACCCATCGCCCTGATGCTGTCTGCGAACTACCATTTCCATTCGGTGAGTGGTGCAAACGGTAGCATCAGCTTTGATCGCCTGCCGATAGAAGCCTTGGCGTATTACACCGGAAAAGAGCGTTTTAGGATTGGCGGCGGCGTCCGTATCGTCAACTCTCCGGAAGCAGATTCGACCGCACCAGGTAGCGGTTTCGATATAAAGAACATCACTTACAAGAATACAACGGGCCTAGTCGCTGAGATTGGCTACCAACTATCAAGTGAAGGCTGGCTCAACTTCCGCTTTGTTTCCGAAAAATACCAAGGGGAAACCGCCACCGCATATAACGGCGCAACAGCATCGTTAGCCAGTGTCTCCCCCAAAAGCGGCTCTCATCTAGGCGTGAACTTCACCTACGAGTTCTGATCAGAATAGCTGAGCAAGCCAGTTAAAGAACTTCTCGCCGCGCTCGATCAGGCTGATCACGATCTCGAACAGGATCAGCCCGATCACATACCACTCCAGCTTGTGTAGTTGCTTGTTGTCCCATACATCGGCCAGCGTCTGCGCAGTATCCGAGATCAACCCCAATTTTCTATCCAACGCAGACTGGCGTTCCTTCAGCTCGAACTCATCCTCCAACGCAGCAAAAAGCCCTTCCAAGTGCGGGAAGTCCCACAGCGTCTCGGGTCGGTCTCCGATCTCGGCGCGTCCCACCATGCGATGCTCGATCAACAACATCGAGCCGATCTTCTGCAACAGCTTCTTTGTGTCTGCACTGACCCTGCCATACGTCGCCAACTCTTGCGCCAACGGCTCGATCTTGTCGAATTCGCCAGCCACCTTCTTCTCATACAAAGTCAGCACCAGGTTCTTGCTCAAGGCATCCGCGATGAGTTGTAATTTTTCAAGCGATATCTCGTCCAGCGTCACCGCCCCGCTCTGCACACCGATGATGCTGTGCCCGCTGTGTATATCAAGCTCTTCCGTCTCGGGTGCGGCATACGCATTGGTCAGCAAGGGCTTGAGTGATTCGATGAAACGCACCTCATCCATCGTATGCACACCGAACAGCACCACCACGCCATAACGGAACAGTACAGCGATGCCGCCATTGGCATCGACTTGCAAAGTGAGCGGCGTGGTCGCCAAACAGTCCGCGATCTTGAACAGCTTCAGATCCAAACGGTCGCCCAACAACAGTGCGCGCACTTTCAGGTCTTGTCGATTTTTCAGTTGGAGTTCCATTTTTATCCCCTAGTCCCGCTTAACTGCGGATTCTACTCAACACACCCATCCAGCGCTCACCCCAATGATGCAGGCACAGTCCCAGCAGGATGCTTGCCGTTCCCAACCATACTTGCGGCAGCACCACCTCATCATTCAATGCATGACCCAACAGCAAAGCCAGCACAGGCGTCACCAAGGTGATGAGTGCGACACGCCCCGCCTCCGTATTCCTGATGAGGTAGTAATACAAAGCGAAGCCAAGTACCGAACCGAACGTACCGAGATACACCGTGGCCGCGACGGCACGTTCAGGCATATCAGTCGGCCAATGTCCGTCCGCCAGCAACCATGCACCACAGAACAACGGCAATGAGACCGCCAAGGTTCCCAACGTCATCGCCAATGCCGAGCTGTCGTCACCGATGCGTTTCACCCACACCAAGCCCAATGATTGTGAAACCATCGCCACCAATATCGCGATGACACCCAACGCGGAGCCTCCCCCCAAGCCGAGTCCGCCATGGAACACCAACCACAATCCGATGATACCCAGTACCATCCCAGCGATCTTATTTGGCGTGAGCGATTCCTCCTTCAGCCACACCATCGCCCCCACACTGGTGACCAATGGCGATAGCCCAAACAAAACAGCGATCATGCCGGATGTGACGAATTGCGCAGCCCAATAGATCAGCATCATCGCTGCGAACATACTCAAGCCGCCAGCCAGATAGGCTTGGATCGCCTTGCGATGTAGTGGGAAGCGCATTCTGAACAGCGCCAGCAGAACGACACACAGCAACACACCGATGGTCATGCGAGAAAACACCGCGAAGCTGAAACCGACACCTAGGGCGCTCCATTTGATAGCGAGTGGTGTGGTAGACCAGATCAATATGATGGAGACGAAAGCGAACGGGACTGACATGGTATTTGGGTGATTTCTTGAGAGGTGTGCATCATACCGCGCCATTGCTTCTGCTAAAGTGACGCCATGGCAAAACATACACTAGAGCGCATCCTCCAATCGCAAGGCTTTGGCACCCGTAAATGGTGTACGAAACTGGTCGAAGAGGGCGAAGTCAGCATCAACGGCGAGGTCGTCACCGACACGCGGCTCTACCTCGAAACTGATGGATTGACCTTCACCCTCTATGGCGAAGACTGGCTATTCCGCGAACACATTTACATCGCCCTGAACAAACCTGCCGACTATGAGTGCTCGCGCAAACCTAGCCATCACCCCGGTGTACTTTCGTTGTTACCCGAACCATTCGCCTTGCGTGACGTGCAACCCGTTGGCCGGCTCGACCATGACACCACGGGCTTGTTGCTGATGTCGGATGATGGCAACTTCATCCATGCACAATCCTCACCTAAACGTCACGTACCTAAGGTGTATGTCGCTACCACGCATGCCCCTGTGACCCCCGAACTCGTTGCACAACTGCTGAAGGGAGTGAAACTGCACGACGAACCCGCCCCGCTTTCCGCCATCGTGTGCAACAAACTCGACACACATCGTTTGGAGATCGTGCTGGAACAAGGAAAATATCACCAAGTGAAGCGCATGCTCGCCGCCGCCGAGAATCATTGCACTGCGCTGTGCCGCACCCAAATAGGTGCGCTCAAACTCGATGATCTCAATTTGGCCGAAGGCGAATGGCGCTATCTGAATGAAGCCGAGCTCGCCTTGCTCGCTCCCATCTCCGCGTAGATCTCTCAAGGCCACCTCTAAAACCCAAACTTCGTCGCAATACTGTGTTGCTCACAAAAAATCACTCCTTACATATCCAACATATGCTGCGTCGCAATTTTTTGCTCGCGCCTTGTCTTGCTTAGAATTTTGTATTTTTAGAGGCGGCCCCAAGCAAATGGTATGATGCGCGCCGGGTTTTTTCGGTCAGACTGCATTGGATTTATCTATTGCTTGGTCTAAAGATGGGCCTGTTGAATAGCATTGTCGCCACACCACTTCATTGAGGAAAATCGTCTTGAAATCATCCACACGTAACATCGTATTCGCTACATTCGCATTGACCAGTTTGTTCACATTGAGCGGTTGCTTCGAAGAGAAAGCCAAAGAGACCGCCACCGCACCAACGCCTGTCGTTGAGATCGCGCCTGCTGCATCCGCACCAGTTGCTACTGCGCCAGCACCAAAACCAGTTGCGAAACCTAAGCCAGTAGCTCCCAAAGCGGCGGCACCTGCTCCAGCACCGAAGGTTTGTGAGAACTGCGGCACAGTCGTTTCCATCAATGTCATAGAACAATCTGGCAAAAGTAGTGGCGCTGGTGTCGTCGTCGGTGGCGCAATCGGTGGATTGATCGGCAATCAAGTTGCACAATCTAAAGACAAAGAACTGGCTACTTTGGCTGGTGCAGTCGGGGGTGCGATTGCCGGTAATGCAATCGAAAAGAATATGAAGAAGACCACTGTTGTTGACGTAGCCGTACAAATGGAAGCCGGAGGTGAAACACGTATCTTGCGCCACACGGTGAATCCAAATGTAGTGATTGGCGACAAAGTCAAAGTCGAGAACGACCTTGTTGTAACACAGTGATCCTGGCTTCATCGCAATAGAAAACGGGGCTATCAAGCCCCGTTTGCATTTCTATCTAAACCGAACCTATTGGCTCGTCACATAGCGGCAGTTCGTTTCACGAATGAAGAATGTCGCGACCAACCCCAGCAGCGAGAAGCCCATCAATATCGCGACACCATACTGGTAATCGCTCAACGCCAATGGTGCGATGCCAGCATCTAGATGCGCCCTATCGATCGCCCATCCGACCAGCGGTTGCATGATGGCCGTGCCGAGGAAAGCACCGATGTTCACCACGCTGGTCGCCATGCCTGATAACGCATGCGGGTTCACCTCTTTCGCGCACGACCAACTCAAAGTAAAACTCGGGGCACACAGCCCCATCAGCAAGAACAAGGCGTAGCTCAGACCTGAAGCGAGGTTCATACCGAACAACAGCGGCAACCAACACAGGCTATAGATCAGCGCGCCTGCGATCATCAATGGTTTACGTTTGCCCATGCGGTCAGACAGTGTGCCGATAAAGAACGCGCCGATGGCAAAACCCGCCAGCAACAGAGTGGTGTGATCGGTCGCGGCAGCTCTATCCATGCCGTACACATCGCGCAAGAAAGGCACAGCCCACAAACCGGCAAAAGCGAACAGCGAACCCGCGATACCCATGTTCACCCACAGCCCCGGCCATGTCGCACGATTCCCCAACACGATGAGCAAGCCATCGTACCAATGCCCTGTGTGGAGTGGATGCGCTTCCTTGCCATCCAACTCGCGCATGCTGGGTAGCCCTGCATCACTTGGTTTGTTGCGTACCAACCACCAATCCAACGCGGCCAGTATCAGCGAGAGCGTCCCTACTGCGACGAACACGGTGCGCCACGAAACGAATCCCAACGCCCATGCCAACGGCGCAGCCGCAAGTAGTGAACCCACGTTACCCACCAGGATGGTCGCCCCGGTCATGGTGGCGAAATGTCTATCGTGGAACCACGATGCATTGAGCTTGAGCAAGGAGATGAAGGTGACCGAGACACCGAGACCGACCAGGACACGTCCAACAGAAGCCGCCGCAAGTGAATCGGCCATGCCGAACATCACCGAACCGATACCCGCGATCAGTCCCCCTATCGCCACCACCCGACGCGGCCCCAAAGTATCAGCAAGGATACCCGTGGGAATCTGCATGATCATATAGACGTAGAAGTATGTCGCCGCCAACCCACCCAACTCCGCACCGCTGGCATGGAAGGTCTGTTGCAGATCACCCGAGATGGCAGCGGGTGCAAAGCGATGGAAGAACGACAACACATAGGCCAAGCCGACGACGATGAACGCCGTCCAGCGTAAGCGCACGAGTTGGCTGGTTTGATGAGGATTCAGCATGAGCGATTCATTGAGCGGGGGCGCGATTATCCATTCATAGCCCCAACAACAGCAACCACAATGGAAGTGTGACCACCGCCAGCAAGGTGCTCAACATGATTTGCGCCGCGATAGTGTCGCCATCCGCTCCCATGCGTTTCGCCAGCACGTAAGCCACGGTGGAGACCGGTAATGCCGCCATCAGAACCGCGATATGCAGATACACACTCGTCAAGCCGAACCATACGCCCAAACCCCATGCGATGGCGGGCAATGCCAGCAACTTCACCACCACGCCGTACCACAGGGTGCCTTGATGAGCGTGCAAGCCCTGTATGCGCAAACCCGCGCCCACCGCGATCAAGCCCATCGGCAATGAAGCCTGCGCCAACAAGCTCAAGGTCTTGTCGAACATCTGCGGCAGATGCAAGCCCGCCAGACTGAAGGTGATACCCCCCGCCGTCGCCAGGATGAGCGGATTGAGCAATATCTCCTTCAGCCAATGGCTCTCGCTGTGGCGCGCCAGCATCAACACCGAAGCCACGTTGGCGACAGGCACCATGAACCCCATCAACAGACCGATAGCGGCCAGACCCTCGTTGCCGTGGATACCGCCTGCGATAGCAAGACCGACATAACTATTGAAACGGAATGCCGATTGAAAAGTGGCGGAGAATACTTTGTCCGGTGCATGGAAGAGAAACTTCGCCACATAGCCCAGGGCGATACCGGCCCCCATGTAGAGCATCGCGACGATGAGCATCGGGGTCGCCGCACCGAAGTCGATCTGGAAATGGGAGAGAGAACTGAACAGTAGCGCGGGAAAGAAGATGTAGTAGATGAGCCTATCGAGTTGCGGCCAGAAATCCTGGCTCAGACCGAACCAGCGGCGCATCGCCGTACCCAACAAGATCAACAGGAAGATGGGGAGGATGACTTGGACGACGGCCATGGCTGTACGTTACCTCCCGCAGAGAGACGTGCCGAGCATGATGCCCGACACGTTTGCTACTTTAGTTGTGGAGTTGGTTGAGTTGCTTCGCAATCACATCGTGGTTCAACCACAATACAGGACCGGATGGATTGGACGAGTCGTGGAACATCAATGGGCCGGTTCCTTCCAACACCAATGAACTCAACACATCCGTCACCAGCGCATCCCGGCTCTTATGCATCTTGGTGATGTCATCCGAAGTGCCGATCATCACGTCAGCCAACTCGGGCGAGTTCGGCATCGGCCATGCCTCGAAGTTGCGGAAACCTGCCATGACGGTGCTATCGTTGTAGTTGTCGATGGTCTTCAGCAGACCTTCCAAGGTCTGACCTTCTTGCAGCACTTCGCGGCAAGCCTGCCATTGCGTCTCCGCCCATGCACCTCCGCCTTCTTGCTTCAACGCCTTCAACAGCGGGAACAGGGAAAGTTCCACGCCCACGAAGATGTCGGAAGAGTTGGTGCGGATCTCGGGACAGTTATAGCAAGTCGCCTTGATACCTTGTGCCCAAGCCTTCTGAGCGTGTTGCTCCAACAGCATCTTCGCCTTGCCTTGGGTGTAGCTGGTGTAGGTCTGCCATTGATAGCGACCATCGATAAGTATCTCGGTGCCGTGGTAACCGTAAGCGGTGTAGCGCACTTGACCGCCGCTCTTCTCCAAACGTGCACGGATCGCCGCACTACCCTCGATCAGATATTGGAAGGAGTTCGCGGTGACTTCATCGAAGTTCATCAGGATGAGTTTGCCCAAGTCACTGTTCAACAACGCGCTGGAAGACATGAAGCGCTCGCCGCGACCTTTGTAGATACGGTTAGCGATAGCGAGGAACACCTTCACCTTGGGGATACCGCCCGCCATCGTATGCGCGAAGAACGCATTCCCACCGTTCGGGATCATGCCATCCAACTCGGCCATCACCTTCGCCACGGAATCCTTGAAACGCTTGACGCCCACTGCGCGGCATTTTTCGATATGCGCGAAATCCAGTTTGTCGTCCTGCCAAGTCTTCAATGTGAGCACATCCAACAGATCGGTCGGTGTCTTCTCACCCGCAGGCGCATCCAGATCGAAACCCGCCATCAACGGTACATTGATGATACGACCACCCAAGTTCGCTTCCGCCGTCGCCAACTCTTCGGCGGTCAGCGGGCGCAACGTATTGTTCTCATCACGACGACCCACCGTGATACCCACGATGGTCATGCCAGCCTTGCGTGCTTCGTTCACCAGACCGTTGGCGTAGCCTCGGCCGAACAGTTCGCCGAACAGTACGAACACATCGCCCTTGCGGAAGATGTTGGACTGCGGGACGTTGCGTAGAGGGATAGGTGCTTTCATCACTAGGGACTCCGTTTAATATCGCTGCGAATCAAGAGCGGACCTGACCGCTCACAAACAGGTGCGCATTGTACCGAAACGGCGGCGGAACGGCTCAGCTTCGCGATTCAGACGCGCCCCGCCGATGCCTGCAACACCGCCTTCAGCAAGGCCCAACAATGACCGACGGAGGCGATCTCCACCTTCTCCCCCGGTGCATGCGCACCTCGGATGTCAGGCCCGAAGGAGATCATCTCCAGATGCGGGTGACTGGCAGCCAAAAGACCGCATTCGAGCCCGGCGTGGATCACCTGCAAAGAGGCCGGTTGGCCGAACTGCTGGACATACACCTGCAGACACAGGTCGAGCAAAGGGGATGCGGGATTTGGTGTCCAGCCCGGATACGCACCTTCTTTGTATGCCTGTAATCCATAGCTCTGCGCACGTGAGACCAACTTATTGGCCGCTGCATCGGCACGCGCATCATGCAAGGAACGCACCTTGAAGGTCGCTTTGAACACCCCCTGCGCCAGACTCACCACGCCGAGATTGCTGGAAGTATCCGTCACTCCCGCAAAATCTTCGCTCATCTGCGACACCCCGTTCACCACCACATCCAGGAAAGTCAGCAGGCGGTCTCGCTCCACCTGTTGCACAGCCTTGCCGACTGGCATCTCATCCAGTTCATAGCTGAACGACACCTTCGCATCTGCCTGTGCGAAGTGTTGCCGCCATGCCGCCAGTCGATGCTCCACCCAAGCGTCGATACCGGACACCACCGCGATGGGCAGCGCACACACAGCGAACGCCTCACGCGGGATAGCATTGCGCGCGGAGCCGCCCTTCAATTCAACGAGACGCACATCGGTA
>JBAYTV010000005.1:0-13619 GCA_041675405.1 Sideroxydans sp.
CGGCGACACCTTGTAACAACAGGCTGTCGGTCAGGCTGGAGGATGCATCGCTCAACCATTGGATGCCGCCACCTACGGTGAAGGCCAGTAGCAATACGGTATCGAAGATGATGGTCAGTGTGCCAAAACGCACGAGGGTGCTGGTGTAATCAGCCGCCTTATGGTGGGCAGCGATGTTGATCTGTTCGCGAAAAGCGAGCGGCACTTCGGCGCGGTTCGCGGCCACATGGTCTAGCTGGCGATAGGCAAGCCAAAGTTTGATGACGGCATTGCTCAGCAAAGCGGCGACGAATAGGGCGGAAAATTGTGATGCGGTCATGGGTTTGGATAGTCGTTGGAGAGGGTGGTCAAGCTATGTAACAATGCGCGCCTCATTCATTGGAAAGCGCGGCGAATTATGGCACAAAACCAAAACTACCTCGTCTGGGTCGATATGGAAATGACCGGACTTGTACCCGACACAGACCGCATCATCGAAGTGGCCATGGTCGTCACAGATGGTGATCTGAACACCATCGCAGAAGCGCCGACACTGGTGGTGCATCAGTCCGATATAGTGTTGGATGGCATGGACAACTGGAACAAATCCACCCACGGCAAATCGGGTCTTATCGACAAGGTCAAAGCCTCAACCTTGGATGAGGCGGTTGTCGAAGCGCAGTTCATCGAATTCTTAAAAGAGTATGTGCCCGTGCGAACCTCGCCTATCTGTGGCAACTCCATTTGCCAAGACCGTCGCTTCATGGCGCGTTGGATGCCAAAGCTGGAAGACTACTTCCACTACCGTAACCTCGATGTGAGCACACTGAAAGAACTGGCGAAGCGCTGGAAACCGGAAGTGGCGAGCACATTGAAGAAGCACGGCAAGCACGAGGCGTTGGCGGACATCTATGAATCCATCGCCGAGATGAAGCACTACCGCGACAATTTCTTGAAGCTGTAATACTTGAGCCGTCATTCCCGCGTAGGCGGGAATCCAGTTTTGCTGGATTGCGACAAATTCTAGGGGCATTTGAAATTTGAACACTAGATTCCCGCCTACGCGGGAATGACGAACCTACATGCCCCATCTCCTCGTTGACATCACCGCCCACGGCTATGGACACATCGCGCAGACCGCACCGGTAGTCAATGAACTGGTGCGGCGCATACCCGATCTGCGTGTCACCGTCCGTTCTGCCGCGACAACAGCCTATCTGCAGCAACGTTTCACCAGTCCGTTCCAGCATATCCCCGTAGCACTCGACTTTGGCATGACCATGTTCAATGCGGTAGCGGTGGATGTGCCACGTAGCTTGGCCAACTATCGTGAGTATCATGCCGATTGGGATGGCAAAGTGGCGCAGGCCGCGCAAGAGATGCGTGCGTTGCAACCTGACTTGCTGTTCGCCAATGTCCCCTATAAATCACTGGCTGTGGCCAAGGTCGCAGGCATTCCCGCTGTCGCAATGTGCTGTTTGAATTGGGCGGACATCTATCGTCATTACGCGCCAGACGATGTCGAGAGTCGCTCCATCCATGCGCAGATGCTTGCCGCTTATAACAGCGCTGAGATTTTTCTAAAGGTCAGCCCAACGATGCCGATGGATAGCCTGAGAAAGGCGAGAACCATCGCTCCTATCGCAAAAGTGGGCGTGGCGCAAAGGGCTTTGGCGTTGTCTAGATGTGGCGCCAGTGACGATGACAAGTTGGTGCTAGTGGCGATGGGCGGTATCGACTATCGCCTTCCGATGGAGAAATGGCCGTATATCGCTGGTGTGCGCTGGTTGGTTCCGCAGGCGTGGGATATCCAACGCGATAACATGAGCGCATTGGAAACGATGGGCATGAACTTCAGTGATCTACTGGCATCCTGTGATGCCGTGCTGACGAAACCGGGTTACGGTACCTTTGCCGAGGCGGCTTATGCAGGTGTGCCAGTCATCTATGTGTCGCGCGGAGAGTGGCCAGAGCAGCCCTATCTGGTGGACTGGTTGCAGCAGAATGGGATAGGGATAGAAGTAGGGCAGGAAGTTTTAGAACAAGGGGCTATGCGACCGGTTTTGGATGTGGCCTTTTCGACAAAGCCAGTGCCAACAGCAGTTGGTTCTGGTGTGCATGAGGCAGCAGATATCCTGCAATCAATGATGATGAGAACAATGTAATGATGCATTCCATAGACGATTCACCTTTTGCTATCCATAGTCATAAGGAGATCACATTCATCCTGGATGGTTTAGCCAAGCAAAAAACTACTGTCACGCTCGATACGCATGACGGTGTGGTGTTGGTCACCTTGGTGTTGTATGTCAGTGGAGATGGGAAGTATGTCTGTATCGACGCGGGTGCGGACGACAGCGTCAATGCGCGTATCATCGATAGCAAACATGTGTCTTTCGTGACTCAGTCCGACATCAAGGTGCGCTGGTATTCGACGCATCTACAGTTAGTGACGATGCCTGATGGTAAGTATGCATTCTCCATGCACGTCCCCTCGGTGATCGAACGTATCCAGCGTCGTGAATATTTCCGCCTCGATACGCCACAAGGAAAGAACACTCTGATCTGCAAGATACCGACAGAGAACGAGATCATCGAAGTGCCGCTGTTCGATATGAGCGTGGGCGGCATCGGTGTCACTGTTAAAGGTGAACTGCCGGCCATCTTCGTTCATGGTGAGATATTGGAAGGATGCAGCATCGACTTTCCAGAGATCGGCAGAGTGCCGATCAGTCTGCGCGTACGTGGAGAGTGGTCAAGCAGGAAAACACTGAGCGGTGAACATTTCCACCGAGTCGGTCTGCAATTCGTGAATCTGGGCAGAGGCGCCAGCAACGTCATCCAACGCTACATGGTGCAACTCGAAGCGGAGAAGATAAGCCTAGCCTGAGACTACTGTTTTGCGCCAAGCGCCAATGCGCGCGTTTTGCTATGTTCCAATTCGGCCGCATTCGGTTCGAGTAACCAGCCTTGCAGATTGTTCATCACCAGATCGGTGAATGCGTGCATCCAGTCGCTGCGGTCGTTGAGACAGGGAATGTAGTTGTATTCACCACCGCCCGCATGTTGGAAGTCTTCCTTGCCTTCCATCGCGATCTCTTCCAGCGTCTCCAAACAGTCTGCAACGAAACCGGGGCAGACCACATCCACGCGCTTGGTCTTTTGTTTGCCTAGTTCCAGCAGTATGGCTGTGGTGTAGGGTTTTACCCACTCCGCTTTGCCGAAACGAGATTGAAAGCTCACCACATACTGCTCTTTCGATAATCCCAGTTCTTGCGCCAGCAGGCGACCTGTCTTCAGACATTCGCAGTGGTAGGGGTCGCCTTTTTCCAGGGTGTATTGCGGTACGCCGTGGAAACTCATCACCAGTTTCTCTGGGCGACCGTTCTTCATCCAGTATTCATTCACGTTCGCGGCCAACGCTTTGATGTAACCCGCGTCATCGTGGAAGTGTTTGATGGTACGGATGGCGGGTGTGTTGCGCATGGTTTGCACCGAAGCGAACACGCGATCGAACACGGTGGCAGTAGAGCTGGCGGCATACTGCGGATACAACGGCACCACCAAGATGCGCGTGCAGTTTTGCGCTTTGAGCTTTTGCATCACGCTGGCGATGGAGGGATTGCCGTAGCTCATCGCGTAGTCCACCACGAAAGGCGCTTTGGTGCGCTCACTCAGATAGCCTTCTAGCAAAGTCGCTTGCTTCGCCGTATAGACGCGCAGAGGAGAGCCCTCAGGTAACCACACGCTGGCGTATTTCGCCGCTGACTTCTTGGGACGTACGTTGAGGATGATGCCGTTCAAGATCAGCCACCAGATGGGTTTGGGGATCTCTACCACACGTGGGTCGCTCAAGAATTCTTTGAGATAGGGGCGCACGGCCTGCGCAGTCGGCGCGTCGGGCGTGCCGAGGTTGACCAGTAGGATGCCGGTCTTCTCTGGTGTGCCGTGGGTGAAGCGGGGTTCGATCTGGTAGCTCATGGTGTTCTAGTGTTGTGAGAGTGCGTTGCTCAATAGTTTTGCGGTGATGTCCACGATGGGCACCACGCGCTCGTAGTTCATGCGTTTGGGGCCGACCACGGCGAGTGTGCCGATGATCTTACCGTCGGCGGTGTAAGGGGCGCTGACCACGCTGCATTCATCCAGCCCGAGTAATCCCGACTCGTTACCCACAAAGATGTGCACGCCTTGCGCGTGGCGGCTGGCATCCAACAATTGCAGCAACTCTGTCTTCTGTTCGAACACGTTGAACAGGTTGCGCAACTGGTTCATGTTGGCGGAGAGGTCGTTGATGTGTAGCAGGTTGCGTTCACCGCTGATGACGTAATCCTCGTTCTTGCGTGCGATAGCTTCATCACTCGCAGCCATCGCGGCAGACATCAGCGCAGTCATGTCATGCTGTAGTTGGCGCAGTTCGTTCTGCACGCGTTGGTGGATGTCGCCAAAGCCGATGCCCGCGTAATGCTGGCTCAAGAAATTGCCCGCCTCGGTCAGTTGCGATTGGGTGTAATCCTTGTGCGTCACCAGCACGCGGTTCTCCACCTCGCCGTCTGGCATCACGATGATGAGCAACACGCGTCGCTCGGACAGACGCAGGAACTCAATCTGGCGCACCGTGATGGCGGCCCGCTTGGGCGTGGCGACCACACCAGCGAACTGTGTGAGTTCGGAAAGGACGTTAGAGGCTTGGGTCAGCAGGCGCGACGGGTTGTCCGGTTGCAACTGCGTTTCCATCTGCGACACACGCGCATCGGAAAGTGGCTGCACCACCATCAAGGTGTCGATGAACAAGCGGTAACCCAATGCGGTGGGGATGCGCCCTGCAGAAGTGTGGGGGCTGGCGACCAAGCCCATCGCTTCCAGATCGGCCATCACGTTGCGGATGGTGGCAGGGCTGACTTCCAAACCCGAGAACTGTTGCAACGCACGCGAACCGACTGGTTGACCATCGCTGATATAGCGTTCAACCAAGGTTTTTAAGAGTATCTGTGCGCGGTCATTCAGCATGGGCGCGGATTCTATCACTCTGCCTGTGTCTATCTACGCAGCTACGGCAGTAGCATGGTGAAGTAACAATTTGGGCGATGTGGTTGACAGAGGGAAGTCCCTAAACTACATTACTGACTAGTCAGTCAGTAAAAATTCAAGATGAATACTATCGAAATATCTGAATCCCCTAGCCGCCAGCGGCGCAAAGAGGCGCGGCCTGCCGAGTTGATGGCGGCTGCCCTTGAGCTGTTCGTGGAGCGCGGTTTCGCTGCCACCAAATTGGATGATGTCGCTGCACGGGCGGGCGTTTCCAAAGGCACGCTCTATCTGTATTTCGCCAGCAAAGAGGAGTTGTTCAAGGCGGTCATCCAGAAAGGTATCTTGCCTGTGCTCGATCAGGGCGAAGAGATGCTCTCGCAATTCCAAGGAGATGCCGGCTCATTGCTGGAGGCGATGTTGCTACGCTGGTGGGAGATGGTCGGTTCTACCCATCTTGCGGGTATCACCAAGCTGATGATCTCGGAGGCGGGAAATTTTCCCGAGGTGGCGCTGTTCTATTACGAGAACGTCATCGTGCGGGGTCGCGGTCTGATACGTAGCGTGCTTGAGCGGGGCATCGCTTCCAAACAATTCCGTGAGATGGATGTCGAGACCGCTATCGATGTCATCCTCGCTCCGCAGATGATGTTCACCATCTGGCGCTATTCATTAGGCCCATGCGACTGCGGAAAACAAGATCCTGAAGCGTATTTGAAGACACACATGAAACTGCTGTTGAACGGTCTGCTGACCGGGGAGAAAAAGAAATGAGTCATCGTCTGCTTGTGTTGGCATTGCCACTTCTATTATTGGTCGCATGTGGTAAAGAATCAGCCCCCCCTGCCAAGGTGGAGCGTCCAGCTTCCACCATCGTGGTGGGTGAGATTGGTGAAGACCAAAGCAATGTGTATAGCGGTGAAGTGCGTGCGCGTTATGAGACGGTGTTGGGCTTTCGCATCGGTGGAAAACTAATCGCTCGCAACGTGGATGTGGGTGCAAAAGTCAAAAAAGGTGAGTTACTCGCGCGTTTGGATGCAGCTGACACCGGCTTGCAAGAGAGTGCCGCTGATGCGCAGTATCGGCTGGCAGAAGATGAGGTGAAGCGTTACCGCGAACTGCGCGACAAGGGTTTCGTCAGCCAATCCGCATTGGATGCGAAAGAGACGGCTTTGAAAGCCGCTGCCGCACAAGCGGGGTTGGCACGCAACCAAGCGACCTACACCAGTTTGTTGTCTGACCGAACGGGTGTGGTCTCGGCCACCTTGGCAGAGGTGGGGCAGGTGGTGAGTGCGGGCCAGCCGGTTCTGCGAGTCGCCCAAGATGGTGAACGTGAGGTGTCCATCGCTATCCCTGAATCGCGATTCGCTGCCATAAAGGTCGGCATGCCAGCGCAGATCGAATTCGGCGTGGCGGGAAATGGCGGACAAACCGTCGCCGCCCATGTGCGTGAGATCTCGCCTTCCGCCGATCCTGCTAGTCGCACCTATCCTGCACGCGTGTCGTTCGATGCGAGTAACGCCAAGATCGCTTTGGGGATGACTGCGCGAGTGCGCATCAACGAGACCGCGAAAAATAGCGCGCAGAAGGTGGGTGGATTCAAAGTGCCCTTGACGGCCATCTTCCAACAGGCCGACAAGACAGCGGTGTGGATCGTGGCGCAAGACCGCAGCGTGTCGTTGCGAGCGGTCGAGGTCTTGGCCTATCGTGACGATGGTGCATTGATCGGCAGCGGTGTCACGGCAGGTGAGCGCATCATCAGCGCGGGCGTGCACAAGATCACCGCAGGCGACAAAGTCATCGTCGCAGAACATGGCATCGCAAAATGAAGATGCCAAACCTTTCCGAATGGGCACTCAAGCACCAGCAGATGGTGCTTTATCTCATCATCGTGTTGACGGTGGCGGGTGTGCTGTCTTACCTCAATCTGGGGCGTGCGGAAGATCCCAACTTCACCTTCAAGGTGATGGTGGTGCGTACGCTGTGGCCGGGTGCGACGGCGCAGGAGGTCGAGCGTGAGCTGACCGAACGCATCGAGAAGAAACTACAGGAGACTCCTTGGGTGGATGTGTTGCGTTCCGCTTCGAAGCCGGGTGAGTCCTTGGTCTTCGTCATGCTCAAAGACTACACGCCCAAGGCAGATGTGCCCGAATCGTGGCGTCAGGTGCGCAAGAAACTGGACGATATCCACCACACCTTGCCAGCGGGCGTGCAAGGCCCGTTCCCGAATGACGAATTCGGTGATGTGCAGATCAACATCTTCGCGCTGACTGGCGACGGTTATGACTTGGCTTCCTTGCGCCGTTATGCCGACCGCATCGCGCTCGACTTGCGCCGTATCAAAGATGTGAAACGCGTCGAACTGATCGGCGTGCAGGACGAGAAGATATTCATCGACGTCGCGCCCAACCGTATGGCGACGCTGGGGATCACACCGCTACAAGTGGCGGATGCCTTGCAGAAGCAGAACACTATCAACCCGGCCGGATTCATCGAGACAGAAAGCGCGCGTATCCGTATGCGCGTGAGCGGCGGGTTCGACAGTGTGGAGCGTGTGCGCAACACCGATCTGTTGGTCAATGGCCAACACTTCCGCCTGGGTGACATCGCACGCGTGAGCCGTGATCTGACTGACCCACCCAGCCCGCAGATGCGCCTGAGTGGGCAACCCGCCATTGGTCTTGGTGTGGTGATGGACAAGGGCGGCGACGTGATCCGTCTAGGTGAGAACTTGAGTGCGGAGATGCAGCGTATCGGTGCTGAGTTGCCTATCGGCGTGGATATCCATACGGTGGCGGATCAGCCGAAAGTGGTGCATGGCTCTATCCATCTGTTCGAGAGTTCGCTCGCCGAGGCCATCCTCATCGTGTTGGCCGTCTCCTTCCTGAGTTTGGGGATGCGCACGGGCATGGTGGTGGCGCTGTCTATCCCGTTGGTGCTAGCCATCACTTTCTTTGCGATGAAGGTATTCGGCATCGACTTGCAACGCATCTCTCTCGGCGCATTGGTCATCGCACTGGGATTGTTGGTGGATGATGCCATCATCGCGGTCGAGATGATGGTGGTGAAGATGGAGCAGGGTTGGGATCGCTTCAAAGCGGCGACTTATGCCTACACTTCGACGGCGTTCCCCATGCTCACGGGCACGCTCATCACCGCCATCGCTTTCACACCCGTCGGCTTCTCCAAGTCGGCGGCGAGTGAATACACCATCTCTATCTTCCAAGTGGTCACCATCGCGCTGCTCACTTCCTGGGTGGTCGCGGTCGTGTTCACGCCTTACATCGGCTACAAGTTGCTCGATGCTAAGGCGCTCATCGCTAAGGCACAGAAGCATGGTGCGGACGTGTATGACACACCTTTCTACCGCGCTTTCCGCAAACTAGTCACTTGGTGTCTGCGCAACCGATGGAAGGTCATCATCGCGACCGTGCTGGTATTCATGTTGTCCATGGTGGCGTTCGGCAAATTCGTACAGAAGCAGTTCTTCCCCTCAGCCAGCCGTTTGGAGTTGATGGTGGACGTTTGGTTGCCGCAGGGAGCATCCATCAAGGCGACCTCGCATGAGGTGCAACGTATCGAGAAGATGCTACAGGGGGATGCCGCTGTGGATACGTTCTCATCCTACATAGGCAACGGAGCACCTCGTTTCTTCCTCTCCTTGGATCAGCAGTTGTTCGCGGACAATTTCGGACAGTTCGTTATCGTCACCAAGGACCTGGCGGCGCGTGACGATCTGAAGAAACGCTTGGAAGAACGCTTCGCAGGGGCGGATTTTGCCGACATCCGAGTGCGCGTGGTGCGCTTGGAGAACGGCCCGCCCATCGGTTATCCGGTGCAATTCCGTGTGTCGGGAAACGATCTGACCGAACTGCGCAAGATCGCGGGAGATGTGGCGACAGAGATGCGCGCAGATCCCCATCTGCAGAACGTCAGCTTCGACTGGAACGAAAAGGTGAAGAGCGTCCGTGTCGAGTTGGATCAGGATAGGGCGCGCCAACTGGGCACTTCCAGCCAAGAAGTGGCGCAAGCATTGCAAGCTTGGTTGAACGGCATCGCGCTGACGCAATATCGTGAAGGCGACCAGTTGATCGACGTGGTGTGGCGTGGCAGTGGCGACCTGGACACGCGCTCCCTGAACAGCCTGCCCGACTTGGACATTCCTTTGGCAGGGGGGCGCCATGTGCAGTTGGCGCAAGTGGCCAAGCTGGTGCCGATATTGGAAGAGGGCATCATCTGGCGACGTAACCGTTTGCCGACCATGATCGTGCGTGCCGACATGGCAGACGCAGTCCAGCCTGCCACAGTATCGAAACAACTGAACGTGCAGTTCGATGAGTTGCGCACCAAGCTGCCTAGTGGCTACCGTGTCGAGATGGGCGGCAGTATCGAAGAATCCGCCAAAGGCGAATCCGCGATCATGGCGGTGATGCCATTGATGTTGGTTGGTGTGATCACACTCTTGATGATCCAGCTACACAGTATCAGTCGTACTGTGATCGTACTGCTCACCGCGCCGCTCGGATTGATCGGTGTGGCGTTGGCGTTGCTGGTGTTCCAAGTACCCTTTGGCTTCGTGGCGAATCTGGGATTCATCGCCCTTGCGGGGATGATCATGCGTAACTCCGTCATCTTGGTCGATCAGATACGGCAGGACGAGGAAGCCGGAAAGCCGCAGTGGGAAGCCATCATCGGCTCTACCGTGCGTCGTTTCCGTCCCATCGTATTGACGGCTTCAGCTGCCATCCTCGCCATGATCCCGCTCACACGCCAAGTGTTCTGGGGGCCGATGGCGGTATCCATCATGGGGGGCTTGGTGGTGGCGACCCTGCTGACCTGTTTGTTCCTGCCTGCTTTGTATGCGGCTTGGTACCGGGTGCGTGAAGAAGGCGTGGTGTAAAATCATTCGTATGAAAGTAAATGTTTTGGAGGGCAAGCCATGAATCAAACCGTCGAACTGCCTCAATCGCTAATGAAGCGCCTGCAAAAGCTTACCGCAGGTACGCGCTCAACTCCTGAATCCATCATCAAAGATGCGGTCAAGCAACGCGTGGCTTATGAAGAGTACAAGCGCAAAGAGATCGAGGCTGGACTGGCTGAATTGAAAGCAGGGAAGGGCATTCCGCACGATGAATTCATGCAGCGCGTAGGGGCGTCGAAAAATGCCAGAAAAAAAGCTGCTTGAGTGGTCCCCTCGGTCTGAACGCAACGTGAGGCGCATACGCGCCTACATTGCGACGGACAACCCAAAAGCTGCTCAAGATGTTGTCGATGAAATCGTTATTTCCGCCGCTGGTTTGCGCAACTTTCCTCTAATTGGCAAGCTTAGCGATGCTGCGGGAGTGCGCGAGTTGGTGCTAGCCAAATATCCATACACCCTGATTTATCGAGTATCGCCAGATAAGGTCCGCGTTGTTGCTGTTCTGCATCAGTCGCAAGATCACGCTTAGCACTGGCTTTAGTAATAAAGCAGCCTGTCGATTTATTTAGCCCGCCCCCATTTTTACAAAACTGCGCGAAGCGCGAGACTTTATTGTTGCCCCGTTTTTGGGGCGGCAATAAGGTCTCTTGTTCCGGTCAGAGTGCAAATCCCAATCTGCTAAACTAGTCGCCACCTTCCCGAGTAGGGCGAGGGCGTTCCGGTCAGAGTGCAAATCCCAATCTGCTAAACTCGAGAACTGGCCAACATCCGAACAGATAGCGTTCCGGTCAGAGTGCAAATCCCAATCTGCTAAACTTTGACGCAAGCACTCAAGACCAACGCATCGGTTCCGGTCAGAGTGCAAATCCCAATCTGCTAAACTGCCCAAAGTAAAAAGGAAATTTATATGAGCGTTCCGGTCAGAGTGCAAATCCCAATCTGCTAAACTACCCGTCAGGAACTACACCCGCTTCGACCAGTTCCGGTCAGAGTGCAAATCCCAATCTGCTAAACTTCCCCACAGCAAGGGGAAGAGTGGGTTTCTGTTCCGGTCAGAGTGCAAATCCCAATCTGCTAAACTAGACAAGCGCCTACGGAATCAAGCGTCGCCGTTCCGGTCAGAGTGCAAATCCCAATCTGCTAAACTATCGTCGCGGAGCTTGTAGAGGCCGGAATGGTTCCGGTCAGAGTGCAAATCCCAATCTGCTAAACTTAAGATGGTCGAGACAGTCAATATGGAAGTGTTCCGGTCAGAGTGCAAATCCCAATCTGCTAAACTATGCATCTGAGACTATCAATGGGGCAACAAGTTCCGGTCAGAGTGCAAATCCCAATCTGCTAAACTGTCATCGGTGTCAACATCAATCCTGCCCTGGTTCCGGTCAGAGTGCAAATCCCAATCTGCTAAACTCAGCAGGTCATCGACTACATCGAAGGCGTGGTTCCGGTCAGAGTGCAAATCCCAATCTGCTAAACTGATGGGTTTCTACTCATGCTTGCCAGACAAGTTCCGGTCAGAGTGCAAATCCCAATCTGCTAAACTCTTTCTTGACTGGGCAAGCCACGCGATCAAGTTCCGGTCAGAGTGCAAATCCCAATCTGCTAAACTCACTCCTTTCGGAGTTCAGAGCCGATCAAGTTCCGGTCAGAGTGCAAATCCCAATCTGCTAAACTACCTGCGCGCAGCGCCAACAGATCATGCAAGTTCCGGTCAGAGTGCAAATCCCAATCTGCTAAACTGCAGGATGGGAGCGCAACATGAGTACCAGGGTTCCGGTCAGAGTGCAAATCCCAATCTGCTAAACTTCAAAACATGGCGCTCGATGAGTACAACGCTGTTCCGGTCAGAGTGCAAATCCCAATCTGCTAAACTAATAGTGGTAACGTCAATCCCGCTTTGATAGTTCCGGTCAGAGTGCAAATCCCAATCTGCTAAACTGCCCCATCCATAGCTATTTGCGCCAAGCGTGTTCCGGTCAGAGTGCAAATCCCAATCTGCTAAACTCCCACGATTCGGCGATGCCTTGGCCTAGCTGTTCCGGTCAGAGTGCAAATCCCAATCTGCTAAACTTACTTTTCCCAGCGTCTTGAATTCGCCTTCTGTTCCGGTCAGAGTGCAAATCCCAATCTGCTAAACTGCGTTACCCTCGTTCGTGATGAGATAGCCTGTTCCGGTCAGAGTGCAAATCCCAATCTGCTAAACTATGTCTGTGATGAAGCGATCGCCATCGGTGGTTCCGGTCAGAGTGCAAATCCCAATCTGCTAAACTCCAGTGGCAAGTCTTATCTGGCGAACTACAGTTCCGGTCAGAGTGCAAATCCCAATCTGCTAAACTATCCAGCGAGGCGTGCAGTCCAGCGTGCAGGTTCCGGTCAGAGTGCAAATCCCAATCTGCTAAACTTGACGGGCATATCGGGCCGGTGACGGTGGAGTTCCGGTCAGAGTGCAAATCCCAATCTGCTAAACTCCAGTGTTGTTTGTGTACACCGTGCCGGAGTTCCGGTCAGAGTGCAAATCCCAATCTGCTAAACTCTGTGCCAATGATAGCTGCTAGGTGATGCTGTTCCGGTCAGAGTGCAAATCCCAATCTGCTAAACTTGCGCGTTATGACGTGTTCAAACTCTCCGAAGTTCCGGTCAGAGTGCAAATCCCAATCTGCTAAACTGGGCTTGGTAGGTGCCTGCTCAGTCTTTGGGTTCCGGTCAGAGTGCAAATCCCAATCTGCTAAACTGCAGTGAAGACAATGGCAAACGCAAGACGAGTTCCGGTCAGAGTGCAAATCCCAATCTGCTAAACTCAGATAGCAATACTCGACAGTGTCGATCGCGTTCCGGTCAGAGTGCAAATCCCAATCTGCTAAACTATTACTTCCGAGCATCATGTTGTTCATCCCGTTCCGGTCAGAGTGCAAATCCCAATCTGCTAAACTGCCCGCACCGTCATGGCCGCCGCCGCATCCGTTCCGGTCAGAGTGCAAATCCCAATCTGCTAAACTAAAGATGCTGGCTTCCCCGGCGCATGGGTTGTTCCGGTCAGAGTGCAAATCCCAATCTGCTAAACTCCCAATGCAACAACCCCCTGATTCACTAGGGGGTTGTTGTATTTTTGAACGGTGAAAAGTATGCGTTTCATCAAAATAGATCGTACTGATCGGGTGATTTATTTTTGGGTTGTTTGGCTTTTCCGCGAAATGTGATGATGCGTTCGTATTGCTTGTCGGTAAATTGCAGGATATTGACTTTGCCCCCTTTAGGCAAACTCTTTTCCACTTGAGTGCAGTAGGTATCAACTTGGGCTTGGCTACTACAAAAGCGCATGTACACCGAAAATTGCGACATCTCGAAACCCATATCCAATAAGGTATTACGAAAGTCTGATGCAGCTTTGCGCTCCACTTTTTCGACCACGGGTAAATCAAACATCACGATGACCCACATCAAGCGATACCCAGAGAGCATGTCACGTTATTCGTCTTGAATTGAGGCAGCAAGACTGAGTGGCAATCCTGGCAAGGGCAAATCAAGCTTATCTTTTTCTCCCATAAATACTTGCGCTAATGAGGTGGCTAGCTTCTGCGCGCAAACCATGACAGGCGTAGCACCCGCGCTGGTTTGCATGTCGTCGTAAAGTGTTCGCACCAATGCGCGTTTGCTTTCGGGGGTGATTAAGCCTTCGCCTTGTTTGTTGAGCTGC
>JBAYTV010000006.1:0-13510 GCA_041675405.1 Sideroxydans sp.
CACGTTCGGCGGAAGTGGCTTGGTTCAACGCTTGGGTAGGCGCGTGCAGGAATTTATTGGTCAAGGCACTGCTCAGGCTCTCCAATACCTTTTCGGCATTCTCGCCTTTTGCCAGTGCGCGCAACGCTTTTTCCATCTCGGCGCGGCGTTGACGCTCGGCATGGTCACGCAGGGCACGGATGGTCGGTACGACACCGCGCGATTCCATCCAGTGTACGAAATCGCTCACGCCAGAATCGATGATGACTTCTGCCTCTTTCACCGCACCTTGGCGTGCATCCAAACCGTCACGCACGACTTCGGACAAATCGTCCACAGTGTACAAGAACACGTCATTCAACTCGGACACTTCGGCTTCCACATCTCGTGGAACAGCCAGATCAACGATGAACAGAGGACGATGTTTGCGTGCCTTGAGTGCACGTTCGACCATGCCTTTACCCAAGATGGGCAAGGTGCTGGCGGTACAGGTGACGATGATGTCGTGCTGAGCCAATTGCTCTGGCAATTCGTTCAAGGTGACTGCGTGACCATTGATACGACGTGCCAAGGTCTGCGCCCGCTCCAGGGTGCGGTTGGCAACGGTGATCTGCTTAGGGTTGCGTGCCGCGAAATGGACCGCATTGAGTTCGATCATCTCGCCCGCACCGATGAACAACACGCGCTGTTCGGCGATGGATGGATAGATGCGTTCAGCCAATTTGACTGCCGCCGCTGCCATCGACACCAAGTTGGCGCCTATCTCTGTCTGCGTGCGCACGTCCTTGGCCACCGAGAAGGTGCGTTGGAATAATTTGTGCAGCAAGAAGCCCATCGTGCCCGCTTGCTCGGCCTGACGTACGGCTTGCTTCATCTGTCCCAATATCTGCGGCTCGCCCAACACCATGGAATCCAAACCACTGGCGACGCGGAAGGCATGCTTCACTGCTTGCTCTTGCGGCAGACGGTAGATGTAAGGCTCGATGTCGTTGGCGGCCAGATGATGATAGGACGCCAACCAGTTGATGGCCTGTGTCGGTTCGTGGGTACTGCAATACACCTCGGTGCGATTGCAGGTGGACAGGATGGTGGCTTCTTTGGCCGCACCATTCCCAACGAGGTCGCGCAAAGCGACATCCATCGTCTCGGCATTGAACGCAATCTGCTCGCGCACGGCTAGCGGCGCGGTCTGATGGTTGATGCCAAAAGTGAATAACTGCATGGGGGGTCCGCTATCCGGATGATTCGGGGGCGGGATTATAGAGTCTGGGGCGGCTTTCTGCCAGTCGCCCCGACCTCTAAAGGACTACTTAGTGGCTTGCAATTGCGCCAGCGCCGCTTCGGCATCTGCACGCAAATTACTATCGGGGTGATTCTTGATGAAATCACTGAATGCCGCCTGTGCATCTGCGGTCTTCCCAGCGTCAACCAGGGTGATGGCTTTCTTGAATGCACCCAATTCATCCGAATCGATCGACTCAGGCTTGTTCTCACCTTTCCAATAGACATCATCTGCGTCTGCCAAGGAACCGCGCACGCCACCTGCCGCCGTCGTCGTGCTCAGTTTCTTCTTCGGAGTCATCGCCTCTATCTTCTTGCGCAGACGATCCCACAACGAGGGTTCCGGCGTCACCCCTGCCGCGTAGCTTGGTGTCGCCAAGATCACGCCCAACAATACGAACAATGCGATCAATCTCTTCATGAAGTTTCTCCTTGTTTAATATGAAGCCAGCACTCCGACTCAGAGCGCGTTCAATAGTTCCATCCCGAGTGCACGATACTGCTCTTTCACCTTAGGGTCCAATCCTTGCGCCTTCACAAAAGCCGCCTTGGCCTTTTTGGTATCGCCTGTCCTCGTGTAAGAGCGCGCCAGATTAACCCAGACCTGTGCATCTTTGGGACTTGCCACAGTAGCGGCCAGATAAGCCTTCTGCGCCTCTGCATATTTGTCGTCGATCATGAACAGATTGCCTCGATTGTTCATCGCAGCCGCATTCTTACGATCCAAGCTGATGACCTTGTCAAAGTATTTCATCGCCTCCTGGCGATCTCCCAGCTTGGCCAAGGTGATGCCCATTTGCTGATTCGCCTCGACGTCTGACGGATTCGCTTGCAGGACCTCAAGGTGACGGCGCGTCTTGGTTTGCGAACTGATCTTCAATACTGACATGTTGTCATTAGGGAACTTCTTATCGATGGCAGCACGCGTCAACCCGCTTGGCTTCCAATCCGAATCCGGGAGACTGGCAGGTTTGAAAGTCTCCCATGCCTTGCTCACATCAAGGATGGTCAACCCTTTGTCTTTGAACTTGTAGTAAGTCGCGCTACCGCTCTCCCACGCCTTGATGAACGAGTTGCCCACCAATGTCGTTTCCACGGGTATCCACAATGTGTCCTCATAGATGACGTAGAGATTGTTCATGGTGTATCCATCCTCATCCGCGGGGATTCCGGTGGAGAACATCATGAACATGTGTCCCGGCACTTCGATCACTCTGGTAGCGACACCCATGCTTTCCAAGCCGGCGGAATAAACCGCCACCAAGTCATCGCAGTCGCCCGACTTACGCTCCAGGGTCTCCCGTGGGAACTGGATGTAATCGACCGTGTGTGCCTTGCCCGCCGTGACTTGGTATGGATTGCTCGGGTCTTGTATGTAGGTCAGTCCAAACACACCAAGCGCATCGAACAATGCAGCAGCCAAGCGTGACTCATCCTTGGTCTCTTTGAATTCACTCACTACCATGCGAGCAAGATTGAGGACAGGCGGATCTTTGGGCGTAACGAACGTTGCAAAGCGCTCCCGCTCGTCCCAGGTCAGTCGATGTTTGTCGTACACATTGACGGTGGCACTACGATTGAAAGAGACCCGCTTGCCATTCTCAAAGAAGCTCGCTTCGATCTCGGCTTGTACCGCGCTATCTTCCGTCACGGTGAGGATGCTATTGTTGAACACCGCTTTGAGCACCAATTCCTCACTCTGCCCAGGAAGCAACTTGGCTATCTTTGCCTCGGTCGAGTAATCCATGAAATTTTTCAGAACGAAACTGACACGCAACTTCTCCATCGGCTTGTCCGTATTGTTGGTCAGCTTGATACTGCCGATACCGTTCTTTTCATACAGTTTGTAAGAGTTGGAGAAGATGTCGCTCAACTTGATGACTTCGATATCCAGTGGCGGGCGATTGAATACAAGCGTCGTCGCTTCGACGGAGACCTTGTCAGATTCCGTCCCGTCGGTGCTTAATACGCTGACGTGGTAAGCGTACTTCGTCTCTGGCAACAGAGCATCCTTGGTGAATTCTGGTTGCACTACCTCACCGATCTTGACGAAATTCTCGCCTTCTTTTTGATAGATGCGATAAGCAGCAAAATATTGAGGTTCTACGGCATCCCAAGTCAGTTTCACTTGCCACGGTGTGGTTTCCGCTTTGACGGCAGGCAAAGGTTTCGGCATGAATTTTTCAGAGACTGCGTTCACTGCAACACTGGTCTCCCCCTCATAACCGAAATCAGAAACTGCAGCGATACGGTAGAAATACTTCATGTCCGCATCCAACCCTGCATCAAGGTAGGAGTTGCCGGCTGTCGTCGCGACTTGCACGTACCCACCTGCCTCCGATTTGGAGCGGAAGACGCGAAACTCTTTCACGTAGGCAACGGCGGTCTGCGCCCAGCGTAGCTCGATGCCATGCACCTTGCTTTGCGCAACGAACTGCTTGGCCTGCTCAGGCTTAAAAAGGACTGCGAAGGACTGTATCTTCTTGCTGATTCGATCTGCCACAAACAAGGAGCTGCCGCCCGCCGATGCCAATGCGATAGGTTCAGGCATGCTGCCCGCTCCGGACGCTTTTGCACCAAACACTCTCAGCAATTCTCCCTTGCGCGTGAAAGCTTTGACCTGGCTTCCGTCCAACACCAGCACTTCCTCCGCAGTCACTTCCATATCTATCGGCTTGGAGAACAAGCTGCCTTCCTTGAGCCTACCAAATTCTTGGATGAAATCACCGGTGGCAGAGAACACCATCACACTGTTGCGGCCACCATCCAGCACATATAGATTGTCTTGCGGGTCGAGTCCAAGTGCCAACGGATTCGAAATGTTAGCGGACTTGCCGCCCAAATCATTTAGGTAGACTCCGTCACCACGAAATACTTGCACAGAGCGGTTACCGCGATCCGCCACAAAGATCAGGCCCGACGATGCGATCGCAATAGAGCTTGGGTTGCTGAACTGCCCCGCACCACTTCCGCCGCTACCAAAGCTGGACACGACCTTGCCAGCCTCATCCAACTTCGCACAAAACTTCTTCTTTTTATCCAATACCCAGAGCGCGCCCGTCGCATCCACCGTGACAGCGGACATCTCCATGCCTTCCGGTTTGATCTCACCGATGACCTTCTCGGCGTTCAGCTTATACAAACTCTTGCCTTCCTTACTGACGGCATAAACCGTGCCCTTGCCATCACCTGCCAATGCACTCACCTCTAGAGGGACACTACCAACCCACTTGGCAGAAGCTCTACCCGCCGCTTTGGGAACCACTTCATATTTAGTGCCTGCAACGGTCAGGAATGCGTTCACTAGCGCCTTTTCAGCATCACCGATGAACACCTGTTGCCCCTTCTCGACCGCGATCCCTGCTATCTTTTTGAACTGTGACTTTGATTCACCTTTGGAGCCAAAGGTGTAGGCCAACTTACCTTCGTGGTCGAACTTAGAGATGACTTGCTTAGTGGCATCGGCGATGTAGACACCATCTTCTGCCACGCCAAGTGCGACTGGTCTTCCTACGTTAGGCAACGACTTGATGTAACGGCCATTAGGCTCATACAACTTCACTTGATTGTCATCCACATCCAACACATAGACACGTCCAATACTATCCAGCGAGATACTAGTCGCCTCTTTCAGCTTGAAGGGGATCTCTTTGGCTTCTCCAATAGAGGGTGCCACGCTCAGTTCCAGCGTCTGCAAGAACACACCGTTGACGCCGAACAATTGGATACGGGAGTTCCCCGTATCAGATACATAGACGACGCCTTCTCTAACAGCCACACCTTGAGGGGACTTCAAAGCGTTGTCGTCACCACCACCGAAAAATCCGCCTGCTTTGCCGCCGAACCTGCCCAAGAATTTGCTCGTGGATAGTGAATACATCACGACCTGCCCTGTCTCGCTATCCACTACATACAGAGTGTCGCCTTCGACATCTGCAGCTTCGGGCTGTTTGAGCAGTACGTTGTCGCCGTCTTTGGCAGCGAATGTCAGCGTTGTCTTCGTCTCTTCGTTGATCGCTACGACAGTACCGTCTTGTTTGGCCAAGAACAGAAAGCCTGCTCCGACGCCCAGCAGTTTATTCAACTTAGGCACCGGTATCTCTCGCTTGAAGTCCGCCTTGATGAAACCGTTAGCCATGCCGGCAGGGGCCTCCGCCCAAGCTGTACCGACACACAAGGAAAGTGCTAAAGAAATGACTGTTATGTTGCGCATATATCCACCTATCCTGATCAATTCAAACGAACCGCACGGCTCAAGCCGCGTCTCGTGTGATGCACTGCCGATTATTTTTCAGCCCTGTTGAACACACCGTCCCAATCCGCGACGGGCGGGTGTTCTATAAAGTAATCACAACGCTCGATATATAGCTGGGTCGGCTTGTCTTGCGGCAACGCTACTGCCAGCTTTTGGAATATCGATCTTGCTTCATCCCATCTACGCATCCGATACAACTGTAACGCAGAATCGAAACGCTCAAGTTCGCTGCCGCTCAACGCCCCCGCCCCCACCTGCGGTTCGTAAATTGTAACGGGTAACTGTTTGCCGACCACTCGAATCTTATCTAGCTCTCTGTATCGGCATATATCGCTGGCACTTGAGTAGGTCGCCTCGCCCACCAGATAGGTGATGCCGTAATACTTGGCTGTCCCTTCCAACCTTGAGGCGAGGTTCACCGTATCGCCGATGACGGTGTACTCCATCTTTTTGCCCGCCAAGCCAACGTTACCCGCAACCACCTCGCCCGAATGTAAGCCACAACGTATGGCGAAAGGCTCCTCCCCCTCGCTTTCCCACTTGGCGCGCAACTCATCCATTCTCACCGCCATCGCCACGACACAGCCCATCGCCAGCTTGGCATGGTCAGGTTGACTCAAGGGGGCGCCCCAGTAAGCCATGATGGCATCGCCGATGAACTTATCTATAGTGCCGTCGTGTTGCTCGATGATCTGCACCATCGCGCCCAAATATTCATTCAGACGCGACACCACCTTTTGCGGTGGATGCGATTCACTAAAGGTGGTGAACCCCTTGATGTCCGTGAACAACACGGTCACATCCTTGTTGTCACCGCCGATCTTGGCGGCCTCGGGGTCTTTTTCAAGACGCGCCACCAACTTTGGAGAAAGGTAACTGGAGAACATCGAGCGCATCTCGCGTGCACTCTTTTCCAGCACCAGATAACGGAAGCTACCGCCAACCAGCAAGGCAAGAATGACTGACAAAGTAGGATAGATGATGTTGATCCAATAGCCACTTTCGAACATGTAGTTCGCATACCAGATGTATCCAGCCAGCAAGAGCGTGGTCGCCGGTATCGCGCCATACAATTTCAAACGAGTGGTCAGGAAATAAGCCAGCGCGCCCATCAGCACGATGAATGCCATATCGACCAGAGCCGTCATCCCACCCTGCTGGATGAAGCGGCCGCTGATGATGTTGTCGGCGATGGTGGCATGCACCTCCACCCCAGGCGTGTTCTGATTGAACGGCGTCACACGTAGGTCGTAGATACCGGGGGCTGTCGCCCCAACAAAGAGCACCTTCCCTCGCAACTCTTCTGCGGGGATGCGCCCGTTCACCACATCAGTGAATGAGTATCGCGGATAGCCCTTGGGCGGCCCAGTGAAGTTGACCCACATCGCGTTGTTCTCACTCACCGGGATATGGCGCTCACCCACAATGATCTCGAACGAATCCACCGAATAATCTTTCTGCTCCAGCGCCATCATCGCCGCGACCAACCCCAAAGAGGGATGCTGCTTACCTCCCGACTCGATCAACAACAAAGCTTGTCGATTGACCCCATCATCATCGGGCAGCAGATTGATATGAGCGACACCGGTTGCAGCACGTTCGAGTTCCGGCAATGAGCCCGTGACACCTATCACTTGAGCATCCGCATCGAAATCGTATAACTGTGCCAGAACGGCATTACCCGAACGCTTCATGGCCGCCGCAAACGCCTGATCGTTCACCATGTCCTCACGTTCCGGGAAGAACGCATCAAACAATACAGCCTTGGCTTGTGCCGCCTTCAACTTATCCAACAAGCGTGCATATTGGCTACGCGTCCACGGATAACGACCTAGTTCGGCGATGCTCTTATCATCGATGGCAATGATGCCTATGCTGGACTCAACCGGGATCGCACCGCGCACATCACGAAAACGCAGGTCGTAGGTCTTATATTCGAAAGCCTCTAGGAATGCGTTCTGGGAGAAATATAGGAATAGAACGGCAACGATGGAAAGTGTCGCCAATACAATCGAGAGAAACGTGCTGTTTGTGCGTGAAAGCCACTTGGGCAACAACGAATATTTCATGCTCGATACACTCCCTTACTTGATCGTTTCGAGGGCTAGAGTCGGACTCTGCCAGGCCGCGAATGATGCCACAGCAAAGCCACATCTGGAACGTGGAAGTAAAAAGCCCGACCACCGAGGTCGGGCTAATCTCAAAATACTCTTACAAAAACTCAATGCGATTCACACGTTTTAGTCACGTTCAAAACAAAGCGGCCTACCGAAACCGATAGACCGCCTTGATTTTGTTGGTGGCTCGGGGCGGAATCGAACCACCGACACGCGGATTTTCAATCCGCTGCTCTACCGACTGAGCTACCGAGCCGTTTCTGAACCATCCCTGACGGGACGGGAAAAACGAAGGCGCGCATTGTAGCGATAAGCCCCACTTCGGGCAATATAAAAAACGAACCCCGCTCAAGGCGGGGTCAGTTCTTTACTACTTTAAGCCGTAGTGAGCGGCTTGAGTGCAAGGCGCACGGAGCACAGAAACCGGAATGTGCTGAGTGCACATGAGGATTTCGAGCACCGCGCAACGCCGCAATCAGGTCGCGCAGTAGGCTTAAATTACATCATGCCGCCCATACCACCCATGCCGCCCATATCGCCACCACCCATGCCGCCGGCCGCCTTGTCTTCTGGCAAGTCAGCGATCATGCATGCGGTGGTCAACATCAGGCCTGCGATGGATGCAGCGTGTTGTAAGGCAGTGCGGGTGACCTTGGTTGGGTCAACCACACCCATCGCCAACATGTCGCCGTACTCGCTGCTGGCAGCGTTGTAACCGAAGCTACCTTTGCCTTCCAGCACCTTGTTGACGACTACGGATGGCTCGTCGCCCGCGTTGGACACGATCGCGCGCAGTGGTGATTCCATCGCACGCAAGACGATGGTGATGCCTGCGTCTTGGTCGTGGTTGTCACCCTTGAGGGCAGCAACCGCAGCCTTGGCGCGCAACAGTGCGACGCCGCCGCCGGCCACGATACCTTCTTCAACCGCTGCACGGGTCGCGTGCAATGCATCGTCAACACGGTCCTTCTTCTCTTTCATCTCGACTTCAGTCGCCGCGCCGACCTTGATGACTGCAACGCCGCCAGCCAATTTCGCTTTGCGTTCTTGCAACTTCTCTTTGTCGTAATCGCTGGTGGATTCTTCCATCTGCTTGTTGATCTGAACGACGCGAGTCTTGATCGCGTCTTCTTTGCCAGAACCGTCGATGATGATGGTGTTCTCTTTGCTGACTTCGATACGCTTAGCTTGGCCCAACTCGGCCAAGGTGGTCTTTTCCAGTGTCAGACCGACTTCTTCAGCGATCACAGTACCGCCAGTCAAGATAGCGATGTCTTCCAGCATCGCCTTGCGACGATCACCGAAACCAGGCGCCTTGACAGCAACAGTCTTCAAGATGCCACGGATATTGTTCACAACCAGAGTCGCCAATGCTTCGCCGTCAACGTCTTCGGCGATGATCAACAGTGGACGACCCGCCTTAGCGACTTGCTCCAATACTGGGAGCAGATCACGGATGTTGGAGACCTTCTTGTCGTGCAACAGGATGAACGGATTGTCCATGGCTGCGATCTGCTTGTCTGCGTTGTTGATGAAGTACGGTGACAAGTAGCCACGGTCGAATTGCATACCTTCGACAACGTCCAACTCGTTTTCCAATGACTTGCCATCTTCAACGGTGATAACGCCCTCTTTGCCCACTTTTTCCATCGCGTCAGCGATGATCTTGCCGATGCTCGCATCAGAGTTGGCAGAGATAGAAGCGACTTGAGCGATCTCAGTTGTAGTAGCGCAAGGCTTAGAGATGTTCTTCAGCTCTGCCACCGCAGCGATCACAGCCTTGTCGATACCGCGCTTCAAATCCATTGGGTTCATGCCGGCAGCCACGAACTTCATGCCTTCTTGCACGATGGATTGCGCCAGAACGGTCGCAGTCGTTGTGCCGTCACCCGCAACATCAGAAGTCTTGGAAGCAACTTCCTTGACCATCTGTGCGCCCATGTTCTCGAACTTGTCTTTCAGTTCGATCTCTTTAGCCACGGATACGCCGTCTTTAGTGATGTGCGGCGAACCGTAGGAACGGTCCAGCACCACGTTACGGCCCTTAGGGCCCAGTGTTACTTTGACCGCATCGGCCAGAATGTTGACACCCACGACCATCTTGGCACGTGCTGCATCATGGAATTTCACGTCTTTTGCTGCCATGTTATTTCTCCTGAAATTCGTTAAATTTGATTAAGCTTCGATGACGCCGATAAGGTCATCTTCACGCATCTGCAACAGCTCGACGCCGTCAATCTTGAAAGCTTGGCCGGAATATTTGCCGAACAACACTTTGTCGCCAACCTTCACGCTCATCGCGCGAACTTTGCCGTCGTCACCGATCTTGCCGTTGCCAACAGCAACGATCTCGCCTTGATCTGGCTTCTCAGTTGCTGCGTCAGGAATCACGATACCGGATGCGGTCTTACGCTCTTCTTCCATGCGCTTAACGATCACGCGGTCATGCAAAGGACGAATCTTCATGCTTATTTCTCCTAAAATCAGTGGGTTGAACAAATGCGAAGGTGGTTTGTTATTCGAATTTCAAGTCGAAGGTGAGACAAGGCGTCAACGAGCAAACGACGAAGACAGTACAAGTAGTACGGCTAGGAGTTTGCGAGGAAGCCAACGCAGTATCACCGATGAATTGGAATTCGAATTAGCACTCTCCACCAGCGACTGCTAATAATAGGGGTTGCCCCCTCGGATTTCAAGGGCGGCGTAGGTTTTTTATTGTTGGGGAGAGTTTTAGGGCTATTGCAGCAAGTCTAGCAACGCGCCGTCTAACCGAGGGTGTGCGAATTGAAAACCTGATGATTGAAGCCGTTTCGGGATCACGTGCTGCCCTTCTAACAAGAGGCAAGCACGCTCCCCCATGGCCAGCTTCAACACAAAGCTGGGGGCAACGAACAGCGCGGGGCGATGCAAAGTCTGCGCGAGCGTTTGTGTGAACTCAGTATTGGTGACGGGCGTAGGTGCGGTCATATTGAATGCGCCACTGAGCGAGGTATCATTCATGAGTCGCACCACCATCGCCACATAATCGTCGATATGCACCCAACTCATCCATTGTTTGCCATCACCCAGCCTTGCCCCCAGCGCCAACTTGAACGGTAGCAACATACGGCCCAGCAAACCGCCACGCTGGCTCAACACCAAGCCGGTGCGCAACAAGCAGACTCGCACAGCGCTTTGTTCTGCCGCACGTGCCGCGCTTTCCCATGACGCACAAAGCTCGGATGGAAAATCATGACCTGCCGCCATAGCCTCATCCAGCACCTTATCGCCACCATTACCGTAATAGCCCACCGCAGAGCCGCTCAGCAACACGGTTGGCTTTTGTCGGGCTGATGCGAGACGTTGCACCAATCTCTGCGTCAATGCGACACGGCTATCCAGCAGCACTTGTTTACGCTTCACCGACCAATACGCATCGACGATCGGCTCACCCGCCAGATTGATGACCGCATCGAAGACCCGCTCCGTCGTCCACTCGTCCAAATCCGCCATGGCGTGAACGCCCTTCCCGCATTTCGATGCGACCGCTTGCGGACGTCGACTCAGCACCGTCAATTCATGTCCTTGCGTCAGCAGAGCCGCGCACAGTTGCCGACCGATCAAGCCCGTCCCACCCGTTATTAGAATACGCATCGCGCGCTCCCGATAAAATCGACTAATACATCTTACGTTATGATGCCGGACATGACATCGAATCACGCCCTCCTAGCCCGTAGCCTCTCCTCCGTTTGGCATCCCTGCACGCAAATGAAGCGCCATGAGACGTTGCCACTGGTGCCCATTGCGCGCGGCGAAGGCGTGTGGCTGTTCGATTTGGACGGCAAACGTTATCTGGATACGGTGAGTTCGTGGTGGGTGAATCTGTTCGGGCATTGCAATCCGCGCATCAACGCCGCCATCACCGACCAACTCGGCAAGTTAGAGCATGTGATGCTGGCAGGATTCACCCATGAACCTGTGGTGCAGCTTTCCGAAAGACTGCGCGGACTAGCCCCTGCCGGATTAGGCCATTGCTTCTACGGTTCGGATGGCGCTTCGGCTACCGAGATCGCCTTGAAGATGAGCGCGCACTACTGGCGCAACAGTGGCAAACCAGAGAAGTCGCAATTCATCAGCCTGCAAAACAGTTACCACGGCGAGACATTGGGCGCACTGTCGGTGACAGATGTGGCGCTGTTCCGTGATGCCTACGGCTCACTCATCAAACAGAACGCCACCGTACCCTGCCCTGATTGGCGCAGTGCTAGTAAGAACGAAAATGCCGAGAGTTACGCCCTACGTTGTGCAGATACATTAGAGAAACATCTGCAAGCGCATCACGCAAGCATCGCCGCCTTCATCGTCGAGCCGCTGGTGCAAGGCGCGGCAGGCATGGCGATGTACCACCCGATCTATTTGCAACGCGCACGCGAGCTTTGCTCACGATACGACGTGCATCTCATCGCTGATGAGATCGCGGTTGGGATGGGAAGGACAGGCACAATGTTCGCGTGTGAACAAGCTCCCCCACCCCAACCCCTCCCCCGTAGGGAGAGGGGCTTAACCTCGAACCCTGAAAGTGACGGCACTGACGATGCGCAGCACAAGCTCGCAGAGCAACAGGGAATCTCGCCCGATTTCTTGCTCATCTCCAAAGGCATCACCGGCGGCTATCTGCCGCTATCCATCGTGATGACCACCGACGACATCTACCAAGCTTTTTACGATGACCAGACAGCGCGCGGCTTCTTGCACTCACACTCCTACACCGGCAATCCATTGGCGTGCCGCGCCGCACTGGCCACGCTGGACATCTTTGTACAAGACGATGTGCTGAATACCAACCTCGACAAGGCCGCTTTCTTCAACCGCATCGCAACACCGTTGCGCGAACATGCAAAGGTCAGGAATTTCCGCAACACCGGCATGATCTGGGCATTCGAAGTCGACACACCCCATAGCGACTTTGCGCAACGTTGCTTCACCTTAGGGTTACAACACGAATTACTGTTGCGCCCCATGGGCAACACGGTATATTTCATGCCGCCCTACGTCATCACCGAAAAGGAAATGCAAATGTTGGTGGAGCGCACGCTCACTGTCATTGATTCGTTGTCATGAAATTACTCTTTAGCCTCCTCTCACTTTTGCTCATCGCCGATGCACAGGCGGTTGCGCTGCCGCGCTCCGTTCAGCAAGAATTGAGGAAGGTCGGCATCCCGCTCAACGCAGTCGCGGTCGAAGTGCGTGAAGTGGGCAAACATGCTCCGCTCGTCGCGCTCAACACGCAGCGTGCGATGAATCCAGCCTCGACCATGAAACTGGTCACCACATATGCGGCACTTGATCTGCTCGGCCCCGCTTACACGTGGAAGACTGAGGCGTGGATCGATGGGGAGTTGCGGGATGGTGTACTCAAGGGCGACCTCATCCTCAAGGGATATGGCAATCCGAAGTTCACCATCGAGCAATTCTGGTTGTGGCTGAGCGAACTGCGCGCACGCGGAGTGCGTGACATCCAAGGCGACTTGATTCTGGATCGCAGCTTCTACGATCTGCCTGCGCATGACCCCGCCGAGTTCGACAACGATGCGGTACGTGCATACAACGTAGGACCGGATGCCTTGCTCATCAATTTCAACACGCTGCGCCTGCGTTACATCCCCAACGGCAATGCATTGATGGTCGTCACCGAACCGTCGCTGGATGGTTTCATTTTGGACAACCGCTTGGCCCCGAGTGGCGGCAAAGTGAATTGCGACAACTGGGATGATTTGTTTCAAGTGCAACCGCTGGGCGACAGCGTGGTACTGCAAGGCGACTACGCCCTTGAATGCGGTGAACGCGAGCAGAATCTCAGCGTGATGCCGCATACCCGCTATGTAGGGGCCTTGTTCGG
>JBAYTV010000007.1:0-13407 GCA_041675405.1 Sideroxydans sp.
AGCCTGCTATTGATGTTGGCAATAGCGTTACGAACACCATCGTAATGGCCATTCGCGTCGCGAGTAAGTTGAATATATTTTTCATAGCCCTTTTCGATTTTAAACACATCGGACCCGCTTGAAGCAGGCTCTTATTGTTGGAACTCGCTATTGATACCCGCGTTGCCATGACTCGTCACTCGCCAATTTGTGACTTATCGGCCATATTCTGAAAAACTTGATATGAGTCCTAGGGAGTAAGCCAAGTCCGCTCCCTGTATAGATTGTTTTTGGATGTCTCTACCCGCAAAGGGGCGGCCGAGGAGCGTCCCGCTCGAAACGAATCATGATCCGAGCTACATCGCTATCTGGGATCGAAACTGGGTGAATATTTTTGCAGGATAGGTTTCATCAGCAGGTCTTCCTTGATGACGTGATTGATCAGCCAATCACGCAGGAACTGGGTGAAATGCACGACCGTTTCCGTTGGCCAATCTTGCCCCATCGCATCGATCTCACCCCGGATCTGGTCAAGGTGACCCAACAACTCTTTGTGGGATTGGCTGAGATGTGGCATCTGTGTATAACCGACTGCGCTGGCGATCTTCTCTTCCCTGTCAAAATGCAGGCGGGAATATTGCCCAAGGTCGTCGAGTGCCGTCGTCAACTGTTTGCGATTCTTCGAGCTCAAACTGACCTCTGCCCTGTTGATGATCTCGATCAGATATTTGTGATCCGAATCGATCACGTTATTCCCAACGCTCAATTGCTCCCGCCATAACAAACTCACAAGCCATCTCCCCTTAAAGTCAGCCGCCGCATACTAGCAAAGACAGTTAGCTTGATGTGGCTATCCGCTCACTGTGATTCGGCAAATCCATATTGAAGGATGGAATACCCCTTCCCCTCCCCGCATAGATTAACGCAATGCCTGATAAATAGGCAGCAAACGGTTCGGCGCCTGCGGAGAGACTGCCGGATTTTGCTGCCTAGTTGGTTTGCGCTGAAGCGGATGGTGTAGCCTGCTCTGATTCCGGGGCGAGTACCGTTACCGCCACCCGCCGGTTACGGGCACGCCCCTCTATCGAGCTGTTCTCTTCGATGGGAACGTTATCTGCAAGCCCTGTCGCTTTCAATCGATTAGCAACGATACCCTGCTCGATGAACAAGCGCACCACACTGCTCGCGCGCGCCGAGGACAACTCCCAATTGGAAGGGAACTGCGTATTGCTGATGGGCAGATTGTCGGTGTGCCCTTCCACTTCGATTGACATATCCTCTCCAGACAATATCTTGGCTACGTCTGCGAGTGTTTGCACAGCGTCTGCCTGCACTGCCGCTTCGCCCGGTTTGAACAGCATACTGGCATTGATATCCAGTGTCACACCGCGATTCGATTGGGAGACGGTCATCTGGCCGTTCTTCACGAAACCCGCCATCTTCATGTTGAGCGTTTCGTTCAGTTTTTGCATGCGTTCGTTCAATTTGCGCTGCTTTTCGGCCAAGCGCGCGTTGCGCCTATCCACCAAGGATTTGAAATACATCTCTTGTTCGGTGAGGCGCATGGTTCCCCCTTCTGCCGCCGCACCTTCCGTGCCGAACGCTTTGCTCATGGAGATGCTGAACACCTTGTACTTGCCTTCGTTGACAGATGAGATACCGTACATGACCACGAAGAAGGCGAACAACAGGGTGATGAAATCGGCGTAGGAGACCATCCAGCGCTCGTGATTGTCAGGCTCGCGTCTTTTGGCTCGTCTTGCCATGTCGGCTCTCTAGGAGATGTAGCCCTTGAGCTTGGTCTCGATGAAGTGGGGGTTTTCCGCATTGGCGATCATGGAAAGACCGTCGATGACCATCTCGCGCATGCTTACTTGCTGCCCGATGAGGATCTTGAGTTTGCCGGCGATGGGTAGGAACACCAGGTTGGCGAATCCGACACCATAGATGGTGGCGATGAAGGCGACTGCGATACCCGCACCCAATTTTGCAGGTTCTCCCAAGCTTTGCATCACATGCACCAAACCCAGAACCGCCCCCAAGATGCCGATGGTCGGCGCGTAGCCTGCTGCGGATTCCCACACACGCGCCGATTGCCAACGCAGATTCTCATAACTGTTAAGGTCGATCTCCATCACCTCGCGGATCTTCTCCGCACTGTTGCCATCCACCAACAGTTGCAGCCCTTTGCGCAGGAAAGGATCGTCGATGGATTTGATCTGCCCTTCCAGAACAAGGATGCCGTCTTTGCGCGCGGCACTGCCCCAAGCGGTGAGTTTGTAGATCAGTTGCTGTTTATCCGATGGCGGGGTGACGAAGACCCAACGTGCCATCTTGATGCCCGTCACGAACACCTTCATCGGATGCTGCAACATCACCGCACCCACCGTGCCGCCGATGACGATAAGGAACGCAGCCAGTTGCAGAAGGACAGAGACCGAACCGCCCTCGATCAACTGTCCACCGAGGATGCCGGCGACGGCGACGATCAGCCCCAATAGGCTGAGCTTGTCCATGAGCTAGTGACCTCTCAACGTGGTGCGCAATCTGGCCACCGCTTGGCTATGTAGTTGGCACACGCGCGATTCGGAGACGCCCATGACCTCGCCGATCTCGCGCAGGTTCATGTCTTGTTCGTAGTGCATACCCATCATCTGGCGCTCACGCTCGGGCAGGCGTTCGATGGCTTGGATGAGCGCGCTACGAAAGCGCTCGTCCTGCAACATGTCGAGCGGATTGCTATCGGTATTGAAGTCGTGACGATCGAAAAAATCTTCATTGTCTTCGTTGTGAAAATCTTCGTAATAGACCAGCTGCGCACCGCGTGCCTCCTGCAACATCTCCTGATAATCCACCAGCGGCACGCCCAACTCTTTGGCGATCTCGGACTCATTGGGTGACCTGCCATGTTTCTGCTGCAAACGGCTGATGGCGGACTCGATCTTGCGCATGTCGCGCCGCATGCTACGCGGTAACCAGTCCGCACCGCGCAACTCGTCCAACATCGCACCACGGATGCGCTGTGCGGCATAGGTCTCGAACATCGCTCCGCGCAATTCATCATAACGGCCAGCCGCATCCAACAGACCGATCATGCCGGCCTGGATCAAATCGTCCACTTCCACACTACCCGGCAGTTTCAGCATCATGTGATGAGCGATACGCTTCACCAAAGGTGAGAATTCCTTCAGGCATTGTTCCTTGTCGTTCAGTCCGCTCGCTGTATACATTTTCCTGGCCTTCAAGTTGGCGCTCTTGGGTTGCGGTATCACCCTCCCCTCGCCGGCCTCCAGTATGACAGCGTGATCATTCATGTCAAAGCCGCCACGACCGCGCCACGACGTGACTGACTCATCAAACGCTGCATCACGCTGCTCAATCTGTCTTGTGCGTCCGCATTCATCAGGCTGGGTGTACGCAACAAGCCCTGCGCCACCTCGCGTATCGCCAATGCAGAAGGGGATGACGGGAAGACTTCCACCACAGGGCGGCAGGCTTGGGTCGCCCGCTTCATATTCTCGTCCAATGGGATGAAACCCATGTATTCCAATTGCACTTGCAGATGGCGCCGCGCCACTTGCGAGATGTTGTCGAACACGGCCAAGGCCTCGCGCTCATCGCGCACCTTGTTCACCACGATATCGAAAGCCTGACGACCATTGTGCGTCGCCATCTGTTTGAGCAAGGCATAGCCTTCGGTGATACCTGTAGCGGTAGCATTCAGCACCAGCAACAAAGGTTCATCACCCGAAAGACTCGCGCATACCGAGTTCCCGTCGCGCGCCGCATCCACCAATACCACATCCTTATCGCTGGCCGCTGCCAACAGCGCTCCCATCAAACGATCCCGTTGCATGCCGTCCAATTTGGGCAAAGCCTGCATCGCACGCGCCACCGGCAACACAGCCGCGCCGCCTACCCCATGCAACATCACGTCCTGCCAAGTCTTGTCGCCATGCACCGCATGCAGCAGGTCATAGCGCGGGCGTAGCGCCAAGGTGTTGGCCACATTGTCGTGCGCGACATTCTCATCCAGTACCAACACATCCTTGCCGGAACGGGTGAACGCAGCCGCCAGATTGGTGACGATACTGGTCGCGCCTAGCCCGTCACGCGCACCGATCACGGTGATGACTTGTGTGGTCGAACGTGCCAGCAGCTTACGCAGCCCAGCGGCCTGATCAGGGATTGAAAATTGAACTTCACGTTCGCCTCTTTCTATTCCAGATTTCTTAACAGCAGAATCGTCGGGCTTCCCCCTTTGAAAAAGGGGGAGTGAGGGGGCTTTAGGTTTTTGTTCTACGCTCAAATCCCCCCTGCCCCCCTTTTGCAAAGGGGGGTTATTCGTATTGGATATGTCAAGCATGCTGCACCCCCATGTTGGGTTTGGCCGTCACCCCGGCCATGAAGGCGGGGAACTCCATGTCTTGCAAATCAAAGCTGGCGGGTTTGCCGATCTCTTTGAAGGTGCGATGCAACAGGTATTCGACATTCACTTCATGCAAGTCTTCCGGCACACGCTGACCGCTGGCGATGTAGTGCATCACCAGTTTGTGGCGTGCGATGACATCCAACACCGTGCCCAAGCTCGCGGCCTCATCCAACTTGGTGGGGATGCAACCGATGACGTTGTTGCCGCCGTACATCTTGAACACATCGTCCAAGGTGCCGCCGGCACTGGTGGCGTTCAGCAACAGGATGCGTGCCGCACCCACTTCATCGAACATCTTGGCCTGTTCCGCCACGCGACTGTCGCGTTGACCGACGCCCATGGTGTCGATCAACACCAAGTGTTTATGCTTCAAACCGGACAAGGTGAGCTTGAGATCGTTGGTGTCACGCACCGCATGCACCGCCACACCCAATATCTTGCCGTATATCTTCAGCTGTTCATGTGCGCCGATACGGTAGCTGTCGGTGGTCACCAGCGCCACTTTGTCGGCGCCGTAGCGCACCACGGCACGGGCCGCCAACTTGGCGGTGGTCGTGGTCTTGCCCACACCGGTCGGACCGACCAAGGCATACACCCCGCCGCGTGCCACGATGTCATCTTGCGGGCGTGCGGTGTGCAGATTGTGCGCAAGGATGCGACTGACCCAGGTGATATCCGCATCGCTCGGCATCTTGTCCAACAACAGGCGCGACAGCGCAGGACTGAAACCGACATTGATGAGGTCGCGCAACAGACCGCTGCGTTTCGGATCTTGCCGCTGCATATTGGCCCACGACATGCAGGCCATCTGCTCTTGCATCATGTTGTGCATGGATTTGAGTTCGCCCAGCAGATGATCGGCCGAGAGAGAACTCTTCTCAGTCTGCATCGCTTGCTCCATCTCTCTGGCGGCGTTCGCCTCGATGACCTTGGCACCCAGCAACGCGGCTTGATGCAAGGCATTCGGCGACAAACTCTCACGCGTCACTTCCACTCGGGGCTGTGTGCGAGATGTCTCGGTACGCGGTGCGGTCACCCGCGTCTCACTCACGCGGGTCTCGCTCAGATGTGCCAATTCGGTACCGGCCATCGCCACGATCTCCACCCCCTCGCTCACTTTGCGGTTGGACAGGATGACTGCATCCTCGCCCAGTTCGATACGTACCAGCTTCAGGGCCTCGCGCGAATTGACCGCGATGAATTTTCTAGCGTTCATGCTCTACCTCCTACCATTGATGTCACCCGTATCGTTTTGAATCCGGGCACTTCTTCATGCGAAATCACTTTGAGCTGCGGCAAGGCGCGTTTCAGGAAGCGCGCCAACAGATCGCGTATGCCGCCGGGTACCAGCAACACCGTGGGCAAGCCCATACGTTCTTGCGCATCCGTCGCTGCACGGGCTTCGCGCAACAGCGTATTGGCGAGTCCGGGCTCGATGGCATTACCGCCTGCTTGCAAGGCTTGGCCAAGTACATATTCCAATTCTTTATCCATGCCGATGACTTGCAGTTCCTGCGCCGATGGATAGAACTGCTGCACGATGGCAGGACCCAGTGCGACGCGCACCAGTGCGGTGAGCACGGTCGGATCTTGAATTTGCGGGGCATGCTCGGCCAAAGTCTCCAGAATGGTGCGCATGTCGCGGATGTGCATGCCCTCGTCCAACAGGTTCTGCATCACCTTCTGCACGGTCGACAGTGACAGCAACTTCGGTATCAAGTCCTCGGTCAGCTTGGGTGCGATCTTGGTCAGATGGTCGATGAGCTGTTGCAATTCCTGCCGACCCAGCAACTCGGCGGCATGCAGATGGATGAGATGGCTCATATGAGTGGCGACCACCGTACCCGCATCCACCACGGTGTAACCCATGGCTTGCGCTTGGTCGCGCAAGACAGGTTCGATCCAGATGGCAGGCAATCCGAATGCGGGATCCTTGGTCTGCGCCCCCGGCAACACACCACTCACGCTACCGGGATTGATCGCCAGCAACAGATGCGAGTGCGCTTCGCCCGTACCGATCTCTGCGCCTTTCAAGGTGATGCGATAGGCAGTCGGATGCAAATCCAGGTTGTCGCGGATATGCACAGCGGGGGGCAAGAAGCCCATCTCCTGCGTGAATTTCTTGCGGATACCTTTGATACGGCGCAGTAGGTCACCATCCTGCGATTTATCCACCAAGGAGATGAGGCGATAGCCGACCTCCAAGCCCAGCACATCCACTTGCGCCACATCTTCCCAACTGGCTTCCGGTGCCTCATTGACAGGCATAACGGTCGCTTCGATCTCTTTCTCCTGCGCCTCAGCCTGCTGTGACTGCCGAGTGAGATACACAGCGAACCAGCCCATCGCTGCAGCGAGCAACAGGAACACGAAGTGAGGCATGCCGGGGATCAAGCCCAACATGCCGATGATGGCGGCCGTCAGGATGATGACCTGCGGGCTGGACATCAGTTGTTTGGATAGTTGCTGGCCGATGTTGTCTTCGCTGGAGACACGGCTCACCACCATACCCGCAGCCGTCGAGATGATGATCGCAGGGATCTGCGCGACCAAGCCGTCACCGATGGTGAGCAGCGTGTAATTCTTGGCGGCCACTTCGAAAGACAAGTCATGCTGCAACACACCGATGACCAAGCCACCGATGATGTTGATGATCATGATGATGATGCCCGCCACCGCATCACCGCGCACGAACTTGGAAGCACCGTCCATCGCGCCGTAGAAGTCGGCCTCCTACGCCACTTCGGCTCGGCGTTTGCGCGCTACGTCTTCACCGATGAGTCCTGCGTTCAGGTCGGCATCGATGGCCATCTGCTTGCCCGGCATCGCATCCAAGGTGAAACGCGCGCCCACCTCGGCGATACGGCCCGCACCTTTGGTGATGACCACGAAGTTGATGACCACCAGGATGACAAAAACGACAATCCCGACGGCGTAGTTGCCGCCGACCAGGAAATGACCGAACGATTCGATGACCTTACCCGCCGCATCGGGGCCGGTATGACCTTCGAGCAAAACGACGCGGGTAGAAGCCACGTTGAGCGACAGACGCAACAGGGTAGAGATGAGCAACACGGTAGGGAACACCGCGAAATCGAGCGCCTTGGTGGTGTTCATCGCCACCAACAACACCATGATGGCCAGCGCGATATTGAAGGTGAACAGAATGTCGAGCAGGAACGGTGGCAACGGCAACACCATCATCGACAGGATCATCACGATGAGGATGGGGCCCGCCAGTCCGCGCACACCGCCGCGTAGCAGAACATCCTTCATGGTTTGTAATACTGGATTCATCGCACCCTCTTCTAGCCTGCCGGACTTGCCAAATGGCTATCACGGCTTATGGCTATTATCGGGAGGTCAGGTCGAATCAAAGGGGGAAATAGAGGGGGATTTGTGCGGCTATTACAGCGTAACCGGAAAATCATTGCGGCGCGTCTGCGGGTGTTTGCGTCGCCGGGTCGAGCTCTTTGGGAACAGGCAACTCATGCGGCGCTTGCGGCATCACCCCGCCCTGTTTTTGGTAGCGCTTCAATTGATAGACATAGGCCAACACCTCGGCCACGGCGTTGAAGAGCGCTTCGGGAATGGCCTCGCCCAGGTCCGTATGTTTGTGCAGGGCACGTGCCAAAGGTGGCGCCTCCAAGATCGGCACGCGATGTTCGGCGGCGATCTCTTTGATACGGGCGGCCAACAGATGCGAACCTTTGGCCACGACGATAGGGGCCCGCATGCCGTTCTCGCTGTATTTCAAGGCCACGGCGTAGTGGGTAGGGTTGGTCACCACCACATCGGCAGTCGGGATGGCGGACATCATGCGGCGGCGTGCAATCTCGCGTTGCATGCTGCGGATACGGCCTTTGACCTGTGGATCGCCCTCGGTCTCTTTCGATTCCTGGCGCACCTCTTCCTTGGTCATCTTGAGTTTCTTGTGGTGTTCCCACAGTTGGAACGGCACGTCGATGGCGACGATGATGAGCATGCCCATCATGATGGCGGCAAAGCTCCACCAGATGAGACCACCCAAATGGGGAACGGAGCGCGTGACCGGTTCGCCGATGAGCAACATCACGGATTCCCTGTTATGCCACACCACCCATGCGCCTATGGTGCCGACAATGAGGGTCTTGCCGACCGCCTTCAGCAGTTCCACCAAGCTGTTCACCGAGAACATACGGCCTATGCCGGCGATGGGATCGAGCTTGGAGAATTTGGGAGCTAATGCCTTGGTGGAGAATAGCCAGCCGTTCATCAGCAGAGGGGAGAATGCCGCCACCAGCAGCACCAACAACAGGAAGGGCGAGAACAGCAACAGGATGTCTATGCTCATGTCACGCAGATGCGGCAACAATTGCTCGCTGTTGAAAGCCAGTTGGCGATCCAGTGTCAGCCCCTCGCGTAACATCTTGACCAAAGTTTGGGCGAAATGGGAACCCATCACCCATAACCCCGCACCTCCCGCCATCATCACCAGAAAGGTGGTCAGCTCGCGCGAACGCGCGACTTGCCCCTCCTCGCGCGCCTTGTCTAATTTGCGCTGTGAGGGCGATTCCGTCTTTTCGAGGTCGCTGTCTTGGTCTGCCATTTCTGCGCACTTAGTTCCTGATAGTTCAATTAATCCAGCAGTCCCTTCCTCATCTCAGGGAGAAGGGAACATATTATTTCCATTTATAGGCAAAGCTATTATCCGATGGTGCGGTCTATTCAAAGATTTGAAATGGGGGGGGTTTCGACCGTTGATGAAGGGATGCCATTGCGGCCACACGACTAACATGCGACTCACCGGCGAATCCCCTCAAGCTACGCGCGGGCGTGCCGATAGGCCAAGAACACAGAACTTGTCTGGAGGAGCAACATGAAAAGGCAGATCACACCCACCGCCGTTGAACGGATGATGCGCGAAGACGATTTCATCGTCTCCATGACCGATACCAAAGGACGCATCACCTACGGCAACCGCATCTTCATCGAATTCTCCGGATATTCCGAGCAAGAACTACTAGGTAGCCAACACAACATCATCCGCCACCCAGACATGCCGCGCGCCGTATTCAAGCTGTTATGGGACAAAATCGCGAACAAGGAAGAGTGCTTCGCCTATGTGAAGAACATGTCCAAGGACGGCGGCTTCTATTGGGTGTTCACAAACGTGACTCCCACCTTCAGCCCCACCGGTGAGATAACGGGATATTTCTCGGTACGACGCAAACCCAAACTCAGTGGCATCGAAGCAGTGACACCGCTGTATGCCGCGATGCTGGAAGCCGAGCAGAAAGCAGGCTCGGCAAACGCCATCGAAGCTTCGACCAAAATATTGGTCGATGTACTCAAACAAAAAGGAATGAGCTATGACGAACTGGTCCTTGCAATCTAGGATTGCAACTCTATTGTGGGCATACTCCTTCGGCACGCTGTTCACCATACTGGCCAGTTTTTATCTGCATGGTTTCGATGCGGTGATGCTCGTATTCCTTGTAGTTGGTGTCGCTGTGGCACTGTGGGGACAATGGCAGGCTAAACAATGGCTGTCCCCTCTACCCAAATTGGCAGCCGTCATCCATGAAGTGGCCGAGGGCAAGTTCAACAGCCGTGTCACCGGCATCCCAGATAGTCAGGACGAGATCAGCCTGCTGTGCTGGGATGTCAATGACATGCTGGACCAACTCGCCGCCTTCTTCCGTGAACAAGAGACCAGCTTTCGCTCCAATCTGCACGGGGATTTCTCACGCAACGCGATGAACAGCGGGATGCACGGTGGCTTCAAGAAAGGGCTGACGAATCAGAACATCCTGCTGGAAGGGATGACAGCGCAGAAACGTGCTGCGATGCGTAACCGCATCTTGTCCAATGCGCACAGTCTGAACACAGACAACTTGTTGAAGAACTTGGTCTCCAGCCAGGCCGACTTGAAATCCATCACCGACAATATGTCGGCACTTGCTGCTTTGTCTCGTCGCACACGCGAAGATGCTGAAGACAGCCAATCATCGGTGAAAGATGTGGTGGGGCGTCTATCTGGCATCGTCGAGCGTGTGAACCATGCCAACGAAGCGATCACACAACTCAATGCGCGTAGCAGTGAGATCAACAAGGCCGTTGGCCTCATCACCTCTATCGCAGACCAGACCAATCTGCTGGCATTGAACGCCGCTATCGAAGCGGCTCGCGCGGGGGAAGCCGGTCGCGGTTTTGCAGTTGTGGCCGATGAGGTGCGCAAACTGGCTGAGAACACCAAAAACGCTTCGGAATCCATCGGCAAGATCATGTTGATGCTGCAAAGTGAAGCGTCCAAGATGCTGACCGACTCGGAAGAGATGCACGAGATCGCCAATTCATCACAAGGTGCCATCGCCAAATTGGAACAGAAGTTCGGCCAGTTCTATGAATCAGCGGTCACTACGCTGACCAGTGCTCGTTACGCACAGAATCTGAGCTTCGCCTCATTGGTGAAGGTCGATCACGTCATCTACAAACAACGCGCTTATGTACTGATCAATGACCCTAACAATGACGAATTCAAGAAGCTGGTGGGTGTCGACCACCAAGGGTGTCGTTTGGGTAAATGGTACGAAGGCCCGGGTAAAGAAGTGTTCGGTGATGCACCCTCCTTCCGCAAGCTACTTGAGCCGCACAGCAAGGTTCACAGCTCGGTACACCAAATGCTCACCTTGATGTCCGACAAGTGGGAACAAGACGAGGGAATACAAAATAAGATCTTGGAGAGCCTACAGAAAGCCGAGAGCGCCAGCTTGGAAGTGATGGGCATCCTCGACCAGATCGTGAGTGAGAAACACCCTGACATGCACAAATAAGTTCGAACAGGCCAACTTATCAACAATGGCGGAGCACACACTCCGCCATCTTTTCGAGTGCAACCACTTCATCCACCGCCCCCAGTTCGATCGCTGCACGCGGCATACCGAACACCACGCAGCTCGTTTCATCCTGAGCCAAGTTATACGCCCCGGCTTGCTTCATCTCTAGCATCGCGGCAGCCCCGTCCTTGCCCATACCGGTGAGCATGATGCCAATGGCATTCTCACCCAAAACCTTAGCGGCCGATTTGAACAAGACCTCTACCGAAGGGCAATGTCGATTGACAGGTGGCGCATCACTCAAGGCGATGCGATAACCTGCAGCGTGACGAGAGAGCGCGATGTGCGAAGGCCCCGGGGACAGGTAGACATGATTGTTCAGAATGGCTTCATCATGCTCGGCCACCTTGACCTTCATCTCGCACACGCCATTCAAGCGCGCAACAAATGAAGGCACGAACATCTCCGGCATGTGCTGCGCGATGAGGATGGGCGGTGAATCTTTGGGCATCATCGCCAAAAAAACCCTCAGCGCTTCTGTGCCGCCGGTAGAGGAGCCGACAACGATGATGCGGGACGATTTAGGTTTGATAAACATAGGAATTGGAACAGTGCTACCTCTCCCGAGGGGTGAGTGAATCCTCTCTAAACACCTGTTGCCCGTTCATACACCGTCTGCCCGCGCAATTTGAAATAGGCAGCAGCGTGATAAAAGTTCTCCGAATGTCCCGCGAACAACAGCCCATCTGGACTCAGCAAGGGGGCGAACTTCTTCAAGATGGCGAGCTGCGTATCCTTGTCAAAATAGATCATCACATTACGACAAAAGATGCCATCCAGTTGCCCGCGTATCGGGTAGCTCGCATCCAACAGGTTGATACGTTTGAATTCGATCATGCGCTGCAACTCGGGTCGTACTGTGAAATGCCCCTCATCGGCGGGGGTAAAGAATTTCTCGATACGCTGCGGGGACAGCTTTGACACAGCATCGGCCTTGTAGCGCCCCGCGCGTGCGGTGGCCAGGACATGGCTATCCAGATCGGAAGCGATGATGCTGACCTGATGATTGAATCCGCCAAAAGTCTCGGCCACGGTGATTGCCATTGAATAAGCTTCTTCACCCGTCGAGGTGGCGGAACACCACAATTGGATAGGCCGCGATTTATCCAACTTGCGCAGATGGTCTGCCAGCAAGGTGAAGTGGTGCGCTTCGCGGAAGAACGAAGTGAGATTGGTGGTGAGGGAATTGGTGAACGCCTCCCATTCTTCATCGTTGCCGCGTTGGAGCAAGGCGAGATATTCACCGAAAGTCTTCAAACCCGTTGCGCGCAGGCGCCGCGCCAAGCGGCTATACACCAACTCTTGCTTGCTCTCGGCCAGCGCAATGCCAGCGTAGTCACGTATCAAAATACGTATTCGCTGAAAGTCTTGATTGGTGAATTCGAATTCGCGTGTGTGGGTCATAGGTTTGTTCGTTTTTAAAAAGAGCTCCCCGCGAGGGGAGGAACTAATCATCCCTCTGGTAAAACAACTAGCCATACGACTATGCACGATGAAGCTGTGCAAGTCGCTGGTTATCCCAACAGGGGAGAGACTGTGGGCACTCTTCAAGGCAAAGTTGAAACAAGGAAGACTGTGTTTTAGCCAGGCGTATGGCACAACAAACTGTTGTCAACCTCTCCTGCGATGGCGATACGCTCGAGTGCGGCCAATACTGCCATGCTGTCTGACTCCATCTTCGCCACCAGTTCCATACCCCGCAGTGCCTCGCCTGCATGGAAAGCAGCCACGGCTTCTTTGCCGTTCTGATGGAAACTCTGGTGTGGGTTTGCCACAGCTTGATAACCGTCCAAGCGAGCGAAACAATCCTTGCCTTCCCCTTCAAAATACCATTTGCCCAAACGGCATCCTGTATGTGAAGAAAAGCTATCCGCCTTGCGCTCGGAGATATTCATGAACACTTTATAAATCTCGAACTTGTACAGGATGTGGTCGATCTTGGCGACTTCCACGAAGCTGCGCAATGCGGCTGCGGAGATGGTCCCTTCCATGGTGTGCGAGAGATCGAGCAGATGCTTCATGTTCTCCATCACATTGCCCACATCCGAGCTGAATGTTTTGGATTTTTCTGCCCATGCTTCCATTTGTGTCTTGGCAGTATTGGTCTCACTCTGGATG
>JBAYTV010000008.1:0-13340 GCA_041675405.1 Sideroxydans sp.
CAACAAGCTACCGCCGATAAAGGCGATATCACATGCGGCGTAGTAGGCGAACATCTCACCCATGCTGTCTCCCAGCACGACCTGCGTATCCTCAGCTATCGACACGTTGGCGCTACGGCGCTGCATCTTCAATCCACGTTGCTCGATCAGCTTCGCCACTTCGTCGAAACGTTGTGGATGACGTGGAACGATGACGGTGAGTACATCTTTGTCTGAGATGTTTTGTAGTGCGTCCAACAGCAATGCCTCTTCACCCTCGCGTGTGCTGGCTACTAGAAAAACGGGGCGTACGCCAAACTGCTTCCGCAGCAGGGCGCCCAAGTCAAGCATCTTTGCGGGCGGTTCGATATCGAACTTCAGATTGCCCATCGTGGAAACGGCGCGTCCGCTAAGTTCGGAGAATCTTTGTGCATCCCCGTCGGTCTGTGCGGCGATGAGATGTAACCCGTGTAATCCTTCATGGGCAAGGTGTGGGAAGCGTGCGTATTTCGCGTAGGACTTCTCGGACAGGCGAGCGTTGAGCAGTAGCAATGGAACGTTTGAAGCTTTGCAACGATGGATGAGATTGAACCAGACCTCAGTCTCCAGCAGGACACCCACTTGCGGCTTGAAGTGGTCAAGGAAGCGCTGGACGGCGAACGGGTAGTCGTAGGGCAGATAGACGCGCATCACTTCGTCGCCATACAACTGTTCACTGGCGGTGCGGCCAGTGGGGGTGGTGTGTGTGAGCAATATCTGATGCTGGGGATATTGCGCGCGAAGGCTACGGACGAGGGTTGCGGCGGCACGCGTCTCGCCAACGGAGACGGTATGCAGCCAGATGACGGGTTTGTTGGATCTAAAGGCGTAGCGACCGAAACGTTCGGCCACATGGTCTAGGTATTCGGGCTGCTTGCGTGAGCGCCACCAGAGATGAAAGAAGGCATAAGGTAGCAACAGCCAAAGCAAGGCGGTGTAGGCGAAGCGAGAATCGAATAAGCGCATCACTTAGCCCCATCCAGTACGCGACTCAATTGTTGCAGCACATCGTCTACCTCAATCAGTGACATCGCAGCAGGGTGATGCACGCGCGTGTTCCAAGGTAATTGTTCAGGGTCTTTACCCAGAAATTTACGTACGGCTTGCGGGTAACGGTCGACGCAATATTCCATGCGCCGATAGGGGCCGGTGAGTTTGGGAGAGGCGACCGCATAGAGGCCGATGACGGGGGTGTCCATCGCGCGTGCGATATGCACTGCCCCCGTGTCGGGAGCGATCAGTACATCCACTTTACCCAGCAGGGCGGCCAGTTGTTTGGGCGATGTCTTGCCGCAAAGATCCAATGTGCGATCAGGCGCGATGGCGCAGAGCTGTTGGCACAGGGTCCGTTCTGCAAGCGAATTACCCCCTGTCAGTACGATATCGCCAGAAGATTTTTGAATCACTTCGGCGTAACGCTCGGGTAGCCAGTTTCGCTCCGCTTTACTGGCGTGAGGATGTATCGCGATCAAAGACAGCTCGTGAGGTACCTTGGTTTGTCCCCTCTCCCCACGGGGGAGGGCGAGGGTGGGGGAGGCTTTGAAGTTGTTGAGGGTTTGCTCTGCCCACTCCATATCCTCCTTGCCAACAGGTAAATTCCAACTTGCCTCCGCAGATTGTCCGGTCAGCTTCTCAACAAAGGACAAGAAGCTATCGACCAAATGAACGCCATGGAATGGGATGCGTTGGTCGCAGAACAGCCACTGTCCCTCGCGTGCGCGGGTGCGGTCGAAGCCGATCTTGATCGGTGCGCGCAAGGCCGGATAGAGCAGGTTGATGCGTAGGTTAGCTTGCATCGCCAACACGGCATCGAAATCTCGCTCACGAAAACGTCGGTAAAAAGCGCGGTAATCTGAAAAGGAACGAGGCTTATCGACCACTACGAATTGCACGCCTAGCATGCGATGCAATAAAGAATAAGTGAGCGGACTAGTGAACCATGTGATCTCCGCGTCGGGCACAGCACGCCGCAAGGCATTGATAGCGGCGCTGACCATGACCACATCACCCAGCGCGGAGAAGCGGACGATGGCGATGCGTGGCTTAAGTGGTAAGGAGGTGGGCAAGATTATTTGGCTGTTAGGACACTCCTTGCATTGTATCTAAACAGCGCCAGCGCTGGCTTGACACTCGCTTGCTGGAACTGCTTTAATGACACTGTTCAATGACTGAACACACCCATGATGCTAGACGAAACCACACATTACAGCTTGCTTAAGACGCTTGAAGAGAATCCGGGACTTTCACAAAGAGACTTGGCGAAACGCTTGGGCGTCAGCTTGGGGAAGGTCAACTACTGCCTCAACGCACTTGTTGAGAAGGGTAGCCTAAAGATCAACAACTTTCGCAATAGCGAAAATAAGCTGGCTTACGCATATCTACTAACTCCAAGAGGAGTAGAGCAAAAAGCGCGTATGACAGTTGAATTCTTACAAATCAAAATCGAAGAATATGAGCGGTTACGCAAAGAGATACAAGAGTTGCAACTTGAGGCGGTCCAAAAAGGTTTATTAGAAAAAGACAGTCAGCAATACACCGCTTAGATTCAATCAAAGAGAGCAGTCAAAGTTTTCGGGAGTTTATGGGTATGAAAATAGCAGTCGTGGGTTTGGGGTACGTGGGATTGCCGTTGGCGGTTGAATTCGGGAAGAAATACCCAACGGTTGGCCTTGATCTGTCGGAAGAGAAAGTGGCTGCCTATCGCAACTATTTTGACCCCACGGGCGAAGTCAGCTCTGAAGATCTGCGTGCTGCGACCCAACTGACCTGCCATACCGACGCCTCAGTTTTGAAGGATGCCGATTTCATCGTAGTGGCGGTACCCACGCCGGTTGATGAAGCGCATATCCCCGATTTGTCGCCACTCGTTGGCTCCAGCACTGCAGTAGGAAAATATATCAAAAAAGGTGCGATCGTAGTTTACGAATCCACTGTGTATCCCGGCGCGACCGAAGAAGTTTGTATCCCGCTTATCGAGAAACATTCCGGACTGAAGTGGAAGAAGGACTTCTTTGTGGGCTATAGCCCCGAACGCATCAATCCGGGAGACAAAGAGCGCACCGTCACCAAGATCGTCAAAGTGGTCTCGGGTGACACGCCAGAGACATTGAAGACAGTCGCCGAAGTCTATGGCTCGGTGATCACTGCGGGTGTTTATCCAGCAAGCAGTATAAAAGTGGCTGAAGCCGCCAAGGTCATCGAAAACACCCAGCGAGACTTGAATATCGCATTGATGAACGAACTTGCCATCATCTTTGACAAAATAGGAATCGACACTTTGGAGGTATTGAAAGCCGCGGGTACAAAGTGGAATTTCCTGCCATTTCGTCCGGGCTTGGTGGGTGGGCACTGCATCGGTGTCGATCCGTATTACCTCACGCACAAAGCAGACATGTTGGGCTATCACTCGCAAGTCATCCTTGCGGGCCGTCGTATCAACGACGGCATGGCGGCGTATGTGGCACAGCAAACCGTGAAGCAGATCATCAAGGTGGGTGGTGCAGTCAAAGGTTCTAAAGTCATCGTATTGGGGCTGACCTTCAAAGAGAACTGCCCCGACCTGCGCAACAGCAAAGTGGCCGATCTGGTTAAAGAGCTTCAAGAATTTGGTTGCGACGTTAGCGTGCACGATCCTCTGGCAGAGGCCAAAGATGCAGTACATGAATACGGCATCACCCTAACGGAGTGGGATGCCTTGCCCAAACAGGCAGACGCTATCGTTGCCGCTGTCTCCCATACGGAATACACCAGCCAGCCTGTGGGCCGGATACTGTCCAAGCTGAAAGCCGGTGGCGCTTTCATCGATATCAAATCAGCCTATCCGCAGGACGTGATCGAAGCGGCAGGTCACAAATTGTGGCGCCTGTGAACATGACTGACGCCTACACACAGCTTAAGACTCGACTGGCAGTCGAACCTCATACATGGCTGATCACGGGGGTGGCGGGGTTCATAGGCAGTAATCTGCTGGAGACTTTACTCACGCTCAACCAGCGCGTGGTTGGGTTAGACAACTTCGCAACAGGTCATCAGCGCAACCTAGATGAAGTGCAATCACTGGTCACCCCTGAGCAATGGAGCAACTTCCAATTCATCAAGGGCGACATCAGGGAGTTGGAAGATTGCAAACGTGCGATGACGTTCACCCCTTCCGGGGATGCTGTCGAATACGTGCTGCATGAAGCTGCTTTGGGCAGTGTGCCGCGCTCCATAGTGAATCCGATCGACACGAACGAAACCAATATCAGCGGATTTCTCAACGTGCTGGTTGTGGCGCGTGATGCCAAGGTAAGGCGTTTTGTATACGCAGCGTCTAGTTCCACCTATGGCGACCATCCGGCGTTGCCAAAAGTAGAAGACAAGATCGGCAAGCCCCTATCCCCCTATGCAGTAACCAAATACGTCAATGAACTGTACGCGGAAGTGTTTGCGCGCACCTACGGCTTCAATACCATCGGCTTGCGCTATTTCAATGTATTTGGACCGCGCCAAGATCCGGATGGGGCTTATGCTGCCGTCATCCCCAAGTGGATATCCAGCATGATCAAAAATGAGCCGATCTACATCAATGGTGATGGAGAGACTAGCCGAGACTTCTGCTTTATCGAGAACACGTGCCAGATTAATCTGCTAGCTGCTACTACTGAAAATCCGGAAGCGACAAATCAGGTCTACAACGTGGCAGTGGGGGATCGAACTAGCCTCAACCAGCTGTATGAGGAGCTGAGAATCAATCTACTGCCGAGCTATCCACATCTAAAAGAGGCTCTACCTACCTATCGCGACTTCCGTGCGGGCGATGTGCGCCATTCATTGGCCGACATCAGTAAGGCCTCTACACGCTTGGGATACAGACCTACACACACTATTGGCGAAGGTGTGAAAGTGGCAATGGAATGGTACGTTAAGCACGTTGCCGAAGGATAAGGTAGCCAATCTTGGAAATGTTAGGCGAGCATGATCGTTTAGGAATTTGTTTGTCCAGCGTTGATTATGGTGTCTGTGCCTGGCTAGTGACTGAACAATAAAGGGTGTTATGAAGAAAGTGGCCATATTGCAATCCAACTATATCCCGTGGAAGGGATATTTCGACCTGATCGCTGCGGTGGATGAATTTATTCTCTACGATGATATGCAATACACGCGCCGAGATTGGCGCAATCGCAATCAAATAAAGACACCGCAAGGCGTGCAGTGGATTACGGTGCCAGTTAAGGTGAAGGGCAAATATCACCAAACCATTCGGGAAACGGAGATTGATGGTGTTGAGTGGCAGAGTGAGCATTGGAAAACGATTGTGCAGAATTATCGGCGCGCACCACACTTCGCTGAAGTGGTTGAATTATTCGAACCCTTATATCTGCAAGAAACCTACACTCATATAAGCACCCTCAATCGCACTTTCATTGAGACGGTGTGTCGCTATCTTGGCATCCATACCAAGATAAGCAACTCGTGGGATTACACATTGCTTGATGGCAAAACAGAGCGATTAGCAGATCTTTGCGTGCAAGCGGGAGGTACTGAATACATCTCAGGGCCTTCCGCAAAGGATTATGTTGATGAGATGGTATTTTCTGAACGAAATATCAAGCTCAGTTGGTTCGATTACACAGGGTATACAGAATATCCGCAGCTTTGGGGTGAGTTCAAGCATGGAGTGACGATACTCGACTTGATATTTAACTGTGGCAAAGATGCGCCTCGTTATATGAGGTTTGTTCGTTGATAGAACTTGATATATTTTGGGCAAGAGGTGTGTGTGAATAATTCCAGTGACATTCTGCAAGAGGTGGCGAGCTACTATTCTGCAAAACTGGCAGAGTATGGCGACTCGGCGAGAGGCGTAGATTGGAACGGGGAAGAAAGTCAGGTTTTGCGCTTTGAGCAACTGACTAAGATTATTCAACAAAATGAAGGCTATTCACTAAATGACTTGGGTTGCGGCTATGGCGCATTGTTGGACTACCTGAATTCACACTATAAAAAATTCAATTACAACGGTTTTGACGTGTCTGGCGACATGATCAGCGCAGCACAAGCCAGATACAAAAATATCACCAATTCACACTTCTTAGTTGCATCTGAGCCGCCTGTTATGGCGGATTATGGTGTGGCTAGTGGTGTTTTCAATGTCAGGCTTGGTTGTTCCGGTGCTGAATGGAAAACATATCTTGAAACAACTCTCGATATCCTTGATCGCACAAGCAGATTAGGTTTTGCATTCAACTGTCTGACGTCCTATTCGGATGCGGACAAGATGCGCGACTATCTCTATTACGCTGACCCTCTCGCACTATTTGATTATTGCAAGCGACGTTATTCACGCCATGTGGCCTTACTACATGATTATGGTCTTTATGAATTCACCATCCTAGTAAGGAAAATGCCATGAAACAACCACTGATTATTTTTGGTTCTGGTGATATTGCTCAGCTTGCACACTTCTATTTCAGCACGGACTCGGAATATGAAGTGGTTGCCTTTACGGTTGACGCCGCCTATCGAACGGATACAACTTTCTGTGACCTTCCGGTCATTGCCTTTGAGGAAATTTTGAATCACTACCCGCCAGAGCGATGCGAGATATTTGTTGCGCTCAGCTACTCCAAACTCAATGCAGTGCGGAAGGAAAAATATTTAGCGGCCAAGGCATTGGGTTACCGAATAGCCAGCTTTATTAGTTCCAGCGCAACAGTTCTGAATAACAGATGCGTCGGCGAGAACTGTTTTATTTTTGAAGACAACACCATTCAACCATTCGTCACCATCGGCAACAACGTGACATTGTGGAGCGGCAACCACATTGGCCACCACTCCACCATCAAGGACCACTGTTTTATTGCCTCGCATGTAGTAATTTCGGGTGGCGTAGTGATTGGGGAGCAGTGCTTCATCGGCGTGAACGCAACGCTGCGCGACCACATCAAGATCGGTGAGAGGTGTGTAATTGGGGCAGGTGTCTTGCTGCTCTCGGATGCAGAGCCAGAGGGTGTTTATATAGGCACAGCTACAGAGCGTGCAAAAATACCAAGTACAAGGCTAAGAAGCCTATGAGTAGCAAATGGCAGAAACTTGGGCAGCTGTACTGCCCATCCGAAATTGGCCGACACACCAAGCTTATGTCACACGCTGCAAATCCGCTACCGGTGTTAATTAATGGGGACATCTATCGCATTTTTTATAGCGGTAGGGATGTTGAAAACCGATCGTCGGTGGGGGCGGTCGATGTCGATATCGTCAAACGTAAAATCATCCAAGAGCACAGCAAGCCGTTTTTTGAAAATGGGCCGCAAGGTAGTTTTTACGCCGATGGCGTAAGCATTGGCAACTGCTACGAGGTTGATGGCAAGAGATACATGCTATTCATGGGATGGCAGACGCCACAAGGAAGGCACTGGCGAGGTGACATTGGCCGACTTGTAGTGAAACCGGATCTGACCTTGGAGTTAGATAGTGACGCCCCCTTTTTGTCTTCAGATGCAGTCGACCCTATCAGTCTTTCCTACCCATGGGTGATTAAAAATAAAGGCGGTAGCTTCAGCATGTGGTACGGATCAACGACAACATGGGATGCAGGTAATGGAGAGATGCTGCATGTCATCAAATTCGCGACATCTGCTGATGGACATCACTGGAAACGCGAGGGCCTAGCTGTTCCATACGAAATCAATACAGCCCAAGCTTTTTCAAGACCCACTGTTGTTCACGATGCGCAAAATGGATATGAAATGTGGTTTTCCTATCGTAGTGGTGCCGGAGAAAAATATCGCATTGGTTACGCCGTCAGCAAAGAAGGTAAAGGCTGGGAGTTGGCATTAAAGGCGGTTGGACTTGATGTGTCGGCTAATGGATGGGATTCTGAAATGATCGAGTATCCATTCGTCTTCGATCATAAGGGGAAGCGCTATATGCTTTACAACGGTAACGGATATGGCAAGACCGGATTTGGTCTTGCGGTATTGGAATAGACAATGACACAGCTAGAGAAAATGCAAATCCCGTTCAACTGGCCATATATGACTGGCAAGGAGCTGACTTACATTGCCGAGGCGCACTTCAATGGCAAATTGGCCGGCGATGGGCCATTTACCAAGAAATGCCACCAGTGGCTTGAGTCTCAAACAAGCACGAATAAAGCGTTACTAACTCATTCATGTACTGCGGCACTTGAGATGTCCGCGCTACTCTTGGACTTGAAACCGGGTGATGAAATCATCATGCCGTCCTACACTTTTGTTTCGACGGCGAATGCGTTTGTATTGCGGGGGGCGGTTCCGGTTTTTGTGGATATACGCCCCGACACCTTAAACATTGATGAGACCAAAATAGAAGAAGCGATTACCAGCAGGACGCGTGCAATTGTGTCGGTGCATTACGCTGGGGTTGGCTGTGAGATGGACACGATTTTGGAAATAGCGAAGCGGCACGGATTGGCAGTGATTGAGGATGCAGCACAAGGGGTGATGGCGCGCTATAAAGGGAAACCCTTAGGCGCCATTGGCGACTTGGGTGCATACAGTTTTCACGAGACCAAAAATGTGATTTCGGGAGAAGGCGGAGCATTGCTCATCAATGATGTCTCGTTTGCGGAGCGGGCAGAAATAATTCGCGAAAAAGGTACGGATCGAAGTCGTTTCTTTCGTGGCGCGGTAGATAAATACACTTGGCAGGATGTTGGCTCATCTTACCTACCGGGAGAGTTGATTGCGGCTTTTCTATGGGCGCAGCTGGAAGAGGCAGAAAGTATAACCAAACGTCGCCTTGCTTTATGGGGTCAATATCATGCTACGTTTTTTTGCGCTGAAGAAAATGGCTTGTTGAGACGGCCAATTGTCCCAAGCGAGTGTGAGCACAACGCACATATGTATTACGTGCTGCTTCCTGATGAGGGTTGTAGACATCGTGTTATGGAGCAGCTTCGAATTCAAGGCATTAACGCCATCTTTCATTACATACCATTGCATAGTTCACCAGCTGGTAAAAGATTTGGTCGTATCTGTGGGGCGCTTGATGTAACAGACTCCGTATCTTCAAGAATTTTGCGATTACCACTATGGGTGGGCATGACATCAAATCAAGTTGAACAAGTTACCGGCTCCCTTGTTAAATGCCTACGAGAAGAGAAGTAATGAAAATCGGATTTGCGGGAAACATGAACAACTATCCATTTATGCTTGCCCTCACCTTGAGGGATATGGGGCATGAAGTTGTATTTATCATAGATAGTGATGAAAGATTACAACGCCCCGAATTCAGATACCCAGACATGTTCAGCACTTGGCCTCAGTGGGTTGTTGATATGCCCGGATCTACAAAGGGTTTGAACAGTCTGATTGCCAGTAAACAAGCACTATCAATTCTGGGTGATTGTGATGCATTGATAGTGAATACTGGTTGGCCTCGAGTGGCTAGGTTTTTGAAGAAACCATATGTTTGTATTCTTACCGGATCAGACATTGACATCATGGCTGATTATGGTGCCATTCGTGTGTTTCAAAACTCACTTCGTCGACAGGCGGGCATCGCCAAAAAAACCGTTTTGTCATTAATAGACGTCTGGCGTACTTATAGGCACAGACTTGCAATACGTGATGCCAATGGCTACGTATGTTCCATCTTGGGCATATTGCCCAATACTGACCGAGTGATTCGGTCGATAAATCCCCAAGGAATTCGATTGATGGGTTTAATGACTGATGTCAAAAGTCTGGGCTATATACGCCCGCCAGATAACAAACCGATAAAAATACTCAACGCCGCTAGATTGAATTGGAAAATGCCTCCCGTGCCAGGTCGCTGTGCTTTGGATATTAAGCGCACGGATATCCTATTAAAGGGCTTTGCACTTTTTCAGCAAAAATTTGCTGGGGAGATGCGTTTAACTCTGGTGCGCAAAGGTGATGATGTCAAGGAAACACAAGGGCTAATTGAAGATCTCGGTATAGCGGAATATATCGATTGGATGGATGAAATGACTCAAATGCAGTTATTGCACCAATACGGACTACACGACATCATTTCCGATCAGTTTGGCGAAAGTATTGTGAGCATGGCAGGGTTGGACGCCATGGCTGTAGGTCGGCCACTCCTTGCAAATTGGAGACCCGAATTTATGGACGAGGTGGTGCCAGAGAAAGCTCCAATCTGTCAGGCCACATCAGGAGAGCAGGTTTTTCAGCAACTGGTGCTCTTGAGGGATTCCGCCTACCGTGAAGAAGTGGGAATCCGCTCACGAAAGTATGTAGAGAAATATTTCTCGGTAGAAGCGGTGGCGAACAGAATCTTAAACGTTTTAGAACCTAAAGGAATAGGCGCCGATGATCACGGCATATAGTCAGCTACTGCGGGAGTGTAGCAGTACAGCTTTTTGGGCAATCTTGCTTACTTGTATTGCTGCCGCCACTGAAGGGGCGGCTTTGGCGACTTTGGTTCCTATTCTGGACACTTTCGGCAATTCTGCAGTATCAACCAGCGCTACTTGGGTGAATTCGGCTGGAATTTCAAGTGATCGACATTCGGTACTGATGTTTTTCCTAACGCTCTTTATTGTCCTTGCTCTTTTGTCAGCATTGGCACGGCTGTATTCAAACGTGTTTTCACTTTCAGTAAGAACGCAGGTAGAACAGAACATGCGGGAACGAATGACAGATGCATTACTGCGAATGAACTGGGCACACTTTGTTTCTATGAAGCAAGGTGATATCAGCAAAGCTATGGTAATGGAGGGATTTCAAGTTGCGCTAGGCGCACAGCATGTTGTAACAGTAATTGGGTCCGCAATTGCGACCTTGTGCTATTTGATAATTGCATGGTTCATTTCGCCAGAGCTGACGCTGATCTCAATTATCTTTGGTGGTATTGGAGGTGGGTTATACGTAATTGGCTCAAGCAAGGTAAGGAAGTATGCGGATTCTCTTTCACAGATTGCGTCTGAAATTGGAGATCGGTCGGCTGAAATATTTGGCAATTTAAAATACTTCCGCTCAGTGGGCCAAGAACATGAGGCTAGATCTCGTTCGACAAAACTATTCAAGAAATTCGCAGATTACTATTTCAAAAGTCAAGCCTACAATCCCGCCCTGCGAGGAGGGGTAGAAATTTTGGCGGCAATCTTTGTTGCTGGCTTCTTGTACTTCCAATTAGAGATGAATAATGGATCAGCAGCAGAGGTTATTGTATTTCTTGCCGTCTTTTACCGCATGGCTCCGCGCATACTCGACGTCCAAAGTAGCTTGTTTCAAGCTCGAACCTATATGACATGGTTAAACACTTTTAATGAGCGACTGGCGTTGGCAAGGACATATGAAGGCGCAGAATTTGGGCGCACAACGCCGAGCTTCAATCATTCGCTGAAGTTGCACGGTGTTTCATTTGCTTATCCTGAAAGCAATCGTCTAGCAGTCAAAAATATAAACATAGAAATATTAAAGGGCGAATGCATCGCATTGGTGGGCCCATCAGGCGGGGGAAAATCAACTGTTACTGATTTGATTACCGGTTTGCTAGTGCCGCAAGAGGGTGAGGTACGTATTGATGGAGAGAATTTACGAGCCTTGGATGTTAATGTTTGGCGACAACGAATTGGGATAGTGATGCAAGACTCGTTGATTCTCCACTCTTCCATCAGCGAGAACGTTGCTTTTGGAGAGAGTGACGAAGTTGACAGAGAACAAGTCATTGTTGCACTTAAGCAAGCTCATGCTTGGGAGTTCGTAAGTAAGCTACCGGAAGGCATTGATACTGTAGTGGCAGACCGCGGCGCACGACTTTCCGGAGGACAAAGACAGCGCATTGCCATTGCCCGTGCACTTTACCGTAAACCAGACTTGCTAATACTAGATGAAGCGACAAGTGCGCTTGACGGTTTTGCCGAAGAGAAAGTTCAGCAGGCTATAGAGGAGATGCGTGGAAAAATATCTATAGTGCTTGTGGCGCATCGACTTAATACAGTCAAAATGGCAGACAGAATCATAGTGATGAACAATGGCGAAATATCTGAGAGTGGCAAATGGGGCGATTTAATTGCAAGCCGGGGGTTTTTCTCAGAAATGGCCAATTTGCAAGGGGCACCAATTAAATCCGCTGATTGATAAAGGCATAAACAAACAATGAGTAGTCATCCAACAGAAGTTAAGCAGGGCGAGCGATTCGAGTTTGGTGCGAACTGGACTCGCTTCCTGTCAGTGCTTGATGAGGAGCGCATTGCTCAAGCAAAAAGTTCGTTGGAAACGATGCTGGGTGTTGCAGACCTGTCAGGCCGAACTTTCATAGACATCGGCTCTGGGAGTGGTCTGTTCTCATTGTCGGCCAGAATGCTTGGCGCCTCCGTTCACTCCTTTGATTACGACCCGAAGTCGGTAGCATGTACTCAAGAGCTACGCCGCCGATATTTTCCTGACGACCCAAATTGGATAGTTGAAGAAGGCTCCGTGCTAGATAAAAGCTATCTGGATGGATTGGGTCAGTTCGATGTGGTCTATAGCTGGGGTGTTCTTCACCATACTGGGCAGATGTGGCCAGCGTTGGGGAATGTCGCGCCTTTGGTTAAGGACAACGGTAAATTATTCATCGCGATCTATAACGACCAGGGCCGAAGCAGTAAGGGATGGACGCTGGTTAAGAGAATCTACTGCTCTGGATGGATAGGCAGAACCATGATGAAGATGATCTTCTATCCCTATTTCGCATTGGGGCGTCTGTTGGCTGACGTTTTGAAGCGTCGAAACCCATTGACTAGCTACGCTGAGTATAAGAAATCTCGCGGAATGTCTGTTGTTCACGATTGGGTAGATTGGCTCGGGGGTTATCCTTTCGAAGTGGCGAAACCTGAGGAGATCTTCGATTTCTTTCGGCAGAAAGGATTTGAACTGCAGCGACTGAAAACTTGTGGCGGCGGTTTGGGATGCAATGAGTTCGTGTTTGTAAAGAACGCGTCTGGAGGATAATCGTCGTGGCTGGAAAGATCCTTTACGTCATTGGCAACCTTGATGTCGGCGGTGCGGAGCGGCATCTAGTACAGATCTTGCCACGGCTGGCGGAGCAGGGATTTAAACTATCGGTGTACACCATCACCCACAAGGGGAAACTTGCATCCGTGTTGGAAGATGCGGGCATAGAAGTGGTCGAACCCTGCTGTGCGGCACTCTTGCGGAAATTGCCAAAATTCCTGCAAAAGCACTTACTACTAAGTTCATCGATCCCATCGTTTTGTTATCTGGTCCTCCGCCACCGCCCCGCGATCATCCATTTCTTCTTACCGGAAGCGTATTTGTTAGGCGGGCTTAGTAGCCTGCTTTTAGGGCGGCGCATCCGAATCATGA
>JBAYTV010000009.1:0-13315 GCA_041675405.1 Sideroxydans sp.
ACTCACAAGCCCAACTCAATGGCGTGGCGAGGAAATTGAATCAGCGTCCAAGGAAGACGTTAAACTATGAAACACCCGCTGAACGATTTAACCAACTTGTTGCATCGACCGGTTGAAACCGCATCTCGAATCTGACATTCCCTTCAAAATTCTTTTTGAGGCTCAGGCGATAGCCCATCTGCTGCGCCCAGCGGGCGGCTTGGTACATGCCGACGCCCAAGCCATCCTCAGACGGCACGACGGTTCGCAATAGGCTGCGCGCCACGCTTTCCGGTACTGCGCTGCCGGTGTCTTGCACTTGTAGATTAAAAGGCGCGGCGGTCAGGCTCACTTTTATACGGATACCCGACTCTCGCAGGCGTTTGTTGCTGGCGTTCTCTAATAGGTTGTCGAGTACGCAGTCGAACATAGGGGCGGGGATGGGTTGGATGTTGGCCGTACTGGGTGGATTAGGAGCATATTCACCCAACTGATGGCTCTCCGTTGACAGTGATTCCCTCACCCCAACCCCTCTGTAGGAACTACTAGCCAATCGACTAAGCCCGCTCGCGGGCAAGTCGCTGGTTATCCCGGTGGGAGAGGGGCTAGAAACAGCCGCCGCCTTTAGGTTTAGCCCCTCGCCCTTCGGGAGAGGGGTTGGGGTGAGGGAACGCTCTTTGTGTACTGCCGAACCTGCGCTCCCAACCCCACCCGAGCCGCTTAAGTTGCCAACAACCTCACCACCTTCCTCGAATTTCCACTCTATATCCCGATGCTGATGACGCTGTTTTACGCTTTCCCACCAAGTGGACAGCGGCATTGTGATCTCTTCCTCATTCTCCCCCGGCGCTTTGAGTTTGGTTAGCAACGATTCGATGCGCTGGGTGAGGATGGGCAGCTGGCTCTTTAAGATGGGCTGCGCTTTTGCAGAATCGTATTGCGCAACGGAGGTGAGTGCGAACAGGGATTGCAGCATGTTCTTGAGATCATGCGTCAGGCGCGCACCTGTCTCGTAGATGGTTTGCTGGCGCGTCATCTCGCGCAGGCGTTGTTCACGGCGTTTGGCCTGATAGAAATGGCCCAGCACCTGAACTAGCAGTTTCATGTGCAATAACACGGTCGGCGAGATGCTCTTGTGCGTGAACAAGGTCAATACCAGGTCCCCTTCCCCCAACTCGACCCGGTAGTGACTGGACACACCAGAGTCGCCATGACCTTCCGCACACCGCCAAGATATGCCGGAGATGGAAGGCATCTTGATCAGATAATTAGCCGCGTGCTCAAGAAAGGTGGCTGGGTTCTGCTCTTGCTGGGCTGCCAGAGCGATCTGCTTCAACCACTCTTCCAGCGGCGTACCGATGGAGAGGACGTAGCGCGAAAAACTGGCTTGCAAGCCTGAAAAACCCAAGCGCGGACTCCACAGCACGCCCAACACCATCAATGCCGCACCCAGCAAGAACAGGGTGCGCAGCAAAGCAACCAGGTATTCGACACGCCCTAGGGTCATAAAAGCCAAGCTGCCCAGGATAAGGAGGATGAGTAGGGTGAATAGCAGCAAGACATAGATAAAGTCCATCGCCTGCACGTTGTCCGAAGCGTCTCGCTCGATGGGTAAGACAGCCATGATGAGCAGCAGCAATGGAAGTCCGAAGTTAAGGAGGTTGCTAGTAACTTCGTGAAAGTCCGCCAATCCAAACAGGTGTGGTGCGATGTACAACAACAGCACGGCCAACAGGTACGTCATCAGTAGCAAATAGAACGTCCGTTGCCAGCGTGAGTGGAAGGTAAAAACCCGGCCTCCGACCAGGGCGAACAATCCGCTGACCCAAAAAGCCAACACCCACCAGTTCAGCCACAAGAGCGCACTCAGACTCAGGATCAAAATAAGCGCAGAGTTGCCCCAACTCAGCTTGGCCCCGCTACGCCACAGGGGCTGCCACAGCATGAACAACCCTAGATGAGCCAAAAGGAGCGGCCGCGCCCAAACGCTATCGAGCCCCACCCAAAGTGCCGCGTGCATGAAAGCCAGCATGGCGATGGAGAGCCAGCTGCTCGATTGCACAAATTGCGAAAAGAATTGTGTCAACATCTCGTCATTTTTCGTCTTGAATTCGTCTAAATTTCGTCCAGAAGGAAACGCTCGCTCTTTCCTCGTCATTCCCGCGCAGGCGGGAATCTAGTCGCATTCGTAGCCAATCAATATCGCAACACTATGAATTTAAATGTTTTATCTACAAACCAGATTCCCGCCTGCGCGGGAATGACGCGTGCCAACAGCTTGCTGGCACAGCTCTTGCTAAATACTGCGCGCAATACTTAAAAAAACTAACCAAACACCGAACATTGAAATTGGAGGAACAAATGAAACGCAATCAATCCGGCTTTACTTTAATCGAAATCGCCATCGTTCTGGTGATTATCGGCCTCCTGCTAGGCGGTGTGATGAAGGGCCAAGAGCTGATCAACAGCGCGAAGGTAAAGAACCTGGCCTCTGATTTGAAAAACACTTCTCTGTATATCTACAGCTACCAAGATAAATACCGCGCCCTTCCAGGTGATGATGCTCTAGCTGCCAGCCACGTGAGCACTGCCACTACAGCCACTACTCCCGCTACAAAAATCGGCAATGGCTTAATCAATGGCGCCTTCAATAGCACGACAGCCACTGACGAATCATTTTTGTTCTGGCAGCACGTACGTTTGTCTGGGATTGCAGCGGGTGGAACCAACACAGCTGATTTACTTGGCTACATCCCCAGAAATACCGCCGGTGGCGTAATCGGGATTTCGAACTCGACAGACACGGTGATCACTGGAGCTAGCGCTACAACCTTGAAAGGTGCATACATCATCTGCACCACAGGAGTTCTTGGAAAATTCGCAAAACAGCTCGATATCACCATGGATGACGGCGTCGGCAACACCGGCTCTCTGATGGCGATTCCCGATGTAACTGCTGTCGCAACCCCTCCGTACGCAGCTACCGCCAATGGAAATCCGGATGACGCCACGCTTTACACAGTCTGTATGGGCGTTTGATTTCCCAAGCAGCCAAACAAAAAACCCGCTTCGGCGGGTTTTTTATTGTCCACTTCCCTGATCGGTCAACCTTCCTTCAGCCGCTTCTCCGCCGCATCCAGCGTCACCGGTTGCCCCAGCAACAACAGCACATCACCCGCCTTTAAGATCATGTCGCCAGAAGGTTCGTTACCCAACATGTTGTGGCGACGCACGCCGTTCACTTCGACGTTGAGTTCTTCCAGATTGATATCCCCCAGACGTTTGCCGACGGCGTCATGCTTCTCACTCAACATGACGTTATGGAAACGCGGTTGCATCTGTTCGGTGTCGTCACCCATTTCAGTCTGCGGCGTTTTCAAATAACCGCTGAACATGCTGTAACGTTTGGCGCGCGCTTCTTGCACGCGACGCACCACACGACTCAACGGGATGCCCGCCATCAGCAGCGCTTGTGAGGCGAGCATGACGCTGCCTTCCAACACCTCCGCCACCACTTCGGTCGCGCCTGCTTTTTTGAGTATATCCACGTTGGTGTCGTCGGCCGTTCGCACGATGACCGGAAGATCGGGACGCGCCTTGGTGACGTGATGCAATATCTTCAACGCGGAATGTTTGTCGTCATAAGTGATGACTAGTGTCTTGGCACGCATCAACCCTGCGGCTTGCAACACCTCATGCTTTGCCGCATCGCCATAGACGACGCGCTCACCCGCCTCGCTCGCTTCTTTCACCCGGCGCGAATCGAGATCGAGTGCGATGAAGCTGATGCCTTCCGCGTGCATGAATTTAGCCAAGGCCTGCCCGCTGCGGCCATAACCGCAGATGATGATGTGTTGCTTCGCCGTCATACTTTGCACGGCGATCTGGTGCATCTGCATGGCGCGGTCCACCCATTCTTCGGGCGACAAGCGACGCACGATGGCTTCGGAATACTGAATGAGGAAGGGCGCGATGAGCATAGAGATGAGCATGGCGGCCAGCACGTTTTGCATGACATCGGCCGGCAATAGACTCACGCCGCCAGCCAAGGTGAGCAATACGAAACCGAACTCGCCCGCTTGCGCCAAGCCGATGCCCGTGCGTAATGCGGAACCCCAGCTTCCGCCAAAGATACGAACCAGTGCTGCTACGACTAATGCCTTAAATGGCAATAGGATGAGCAGCAGCAACAATATCCAACCCCACCCGACAAGGATGGCGTGAACATCCAACATCATGCCGATGGTAACGAAGAACAAGCCCAAGAGGACGTCACGAAATGGTTTGATGTCTTCTTCCACTTGATAGCGGTATTCGGTCTCGGAGATGAGCATGCCGGCAACAAAAGCGCCCAACGCCAATGACAGCCCGCTCAACTCGGTGAGCCATGCCATACCCAGTGTGAACAACAACACGTTGAGCATGAACAGTTCGGAGGATTTTTGTTGGGCGACCAAGTGGAACCACGGGCGCAGCAACTTTTGACCAAAGATGAGCAGGGCAGACAGCACAACGGCCGCCTTGAACATGGCGATGGCGATGGTACCGCTGAGGTCGCCATCGCTTTGTGCAAGTGCCGGAATGACGATGATGAGCGGTACCACGGCAAGGTCTTGGAACAGCAACACGCCCATGATCTTTTGCCCGTGGGGTGCATTCAGCTCGGCGCGCTCGACCAACAACTTGCTGACGATGGCGGTAGAGGACATCGCCAGGATGCCGCCCAATGCCAGCCCCGCGCGCCAGTCCATCGCAAAAGTCAGACTTGCCAGCATCACCAATCCGATGGTCATAACCACCTGTGCCGTACCCAGCCCGAACACCAACCGCTGCATGGCACGCAATTTGGCGAGGCTGAATTCGAGGCCGATGCTGAACATGAGGAACACGACGCCGAATTCGGCGAGATGGCGCGTCTCCGGCGCATCGGGTATCCAGCCCAAAGCGTGCGGTCCGATGAAGATGCCCACGATGAGGTACCCCAGCATGGCGGGCAGATGCAACAGGCGGAACAGCACCACCACGCCTACGGCAGCGGCGAGCAAAATGAGCAAAAGATGCAGTGAGCTATCCATGCCCCGATGATGCCATATATTTACCCAAATTTTTTACAACACCGTCATTCCCGCGCAGGCGGGAATCCAGTCAATAAAATATCTCTTGCGAAGCAAGGCCAAGCCCAAAGCATTTTTAATAAACCCGCTGGATTCCCGCCTGCGCGGGAATGACGAAATAGAGAGATTGCCCTGCTATAATTTGCCGCATGGATAAAAACATCACCGCCGGGCCTCACGCGCTCGACCTCGCACGCCAAGTCTTGAATATCGAAGCCGCTGCCGTGCAGGCACTCGTGGCACGCATCGACGATCAGTTCCTCAATGCCCTCAACCTCATCCTTGCCTGTCATGGCCGCGTGATCGTGAGCGGTATGGGTAAATCGGGACACATCGCACGCAAGATCGCCGCGACACTTTCCAGCACAGGCACTCCCGCTTATTTCGTGCATCCCGGTGAGGCAAGCCATGGCGACCTCGGCATGGTCACCTCGCAGGATGTGTTCATCGGCATCTCCTATTCCGGCGAGAGCCAAGAGTTGCTCACCATCGTCCCCACCATCAAACGCCAAGGTGCAAAACTCATCACGCTGACCGGCAAGCCAGAGTCCAGTTTGGCGCGCGAGGCCGATGTGCATCTGAACGGTGCGGTCGCGCAAGAGGCTTGTCCGATGGGATTGGCGCCGACCGCCAGTACCACCGCAGCTCTGGCACTGGGCGATGCGCTGGCTGTCGCATTGCTAGATGCCAAAGGCTTCGGCGAGGCCGATTTCGCACGTTCTCACCCCGGTGGCAGTTTGGGGCGTCGCTTGCTCACCCACGTGCGTGACGTGATGCACACCAATGCCAGCATCCCCAGCGTGCCCGACACCGCGACACTTGCTGATGCCGTACTGGAGATCTCGCGCAAGGGTTTGGGTATGACGGCCATCGTAGATACCAAACACCATTTGCTCGGCATCTACACCGATGGCGACCTGCGCCGCACGCTGGAGAAGAAAGTGGATTTCAGCACCACGCCTGTCGCCTCAGTGATGTCACGCACGCCGCGCAGTATCGGACCGGATGCACTGGCGGTAGAAGCGGTGCAATTGATGGAGCAGTACAACATCAGCCAGCTCTTGGTGGTGGATACGAACAAGAAGGTCGTGGGCGCGTTGAACATGCACGACTTGCTGAAGGCCAAGGTCATCTAAAGCGATACCCATACTATGCCACTCACCCACAAGATAACCCCCGTCCGCCTCGTCGCCTTCGACGTGGATGGCGTGCTCACCGATGGCGGCTTATACCTGTCCGATTCGGGGGATGAGTTCAAGCGCTTCAACTCGCTCGACGGTCATGGCCTGAAGATGTTGCGCGCCTCGGGCGTGGAACTCGCCATCATCACAGGACGCAAATCAAAGTGCGTCGAGCTGCGCGCCAAGAATCTGGGCATCACGCGCTTGTATCAAGGGGTGGATGACAAATGGGAGGCGATGCAATCGCTGCTGTCCGACCTGAAGCTTGCGCCTGAAGCTGCCGCCTTCATGGGCGATGACGTGATCGACTTACCTGTGATGCACCGTGTCGGGTTGGCGCTTAGCGTGCCCGCTGCGCCGCAATTGGTACGTGACCACGCGCATTATGTGAGCCAACGTGAAGGGGGGCATGGCGCAGTGCGTGAAGTATGCGAACTCATCATGGCAGCACAGGGCACGTTGGCGACTCAACTCGCCCCCTACCTCAAGTAATCGATGAACACACAGCGCATCACCGGCAAACTACGCTCTTGGCTGCCACTATTGCCGCTGCTGGGGTTGCTGTTAGCCAGTTATTGGCTGAACCTGCAGGTACAACCGCTACCCTCTCTCTCTAAAGAAGCCAGGCATGATGTCGATTTCACTATCGAGAAGCTGTCATCCACAGCGCTAGACAAACAAGGCATACCTCACTCAACGTTGTCTGCCGAAAAGATGTGGCACTTCTCTGACGATGACACCACGCACTTGCAGATGCCCAACTTCGTCAGTGTGAAAGTCGATCAGCCGCCCGTGAACATCACAGCGAAACTCGGCACGCTGAGCAGCAACAGCGAGGATGTCTTTATGCACGATGATGTCGCCATCACGCGCACCGACCCCAAGACGTTGAACGAGATGCGCTTCGAGACGGACTATCTGCACATCTCCCCCAACAAGGATTTGGCCGAAACCGATCATCCTGTGTTGATGTATGACAAGAAGAACGTCGTCAGTGCCGTCGGCTTGCAGTTCGATAACCAAGCTCGCACCGTGAAATTACTATCCCAAGTCAGGGCGAAACATGAAGCCAATAAATAATCTCGCCCCCCACCTCTTTGCACTACTGCTGGTTTGCGTCGTAGCCAATACTCATGCCGAGACTGCCGACCGCGACAAGCCTTTGCATCTCGTATCGGACAGCATGACACTGGATGACGCCAAACAGGTCAGCACCTTCGAAGGACATGTCGAACTGACGCAGGGCACCTTGCGCATCGTGGCTGAAAAGATCGTCGTGGTGGAAGACAAGCAAGGCTATCAACATATGACAGCTTCAGGCGCACCCGCCAGCTTCCGTCAGAAAATGGAAGGCACCAATGAATATGCCGAAGGATTCGGCGAGCGCATCGAGTACGACACGCGCGCTGACAAGGTGGACTTCTTTAAGGACGCGCGCGTGAAGCGTGGGCAGGATGAAGTGATGGGTGATTTCATCACCTACAATAGCAAGACCGAGATATTCCAAGCACGCGGGAAACCCGCGGTAGCCGGCGATAAACCGACCAATAAAGACCGGGTGCGCGCCGTGATCCAACCCAAGAACGATAAACCCAGAAGTACCACAACCAAACAGGATGGCTTGGCGATCCAGCCCAGCCCAACTTTGAACAACCCAGCTACGGAAACGACACAGCCATGAGTGAACTGCGCACGACCTCACTCAAGAAACGCTACGGCTCCCGCACCGTGGTACAAGATGTATCACTCTCCGTGAATAGCGGCGAGGTCGTCGGCTTGCTCGGCCCCAACGGTGCAGGCAAGACCACGAGTTTCTATATGATCGTTGGCTTGATAGCCGCTGATGGCGGCGAGATCACCATCGACGGGCAGAATGTCACCCATGAGCCTATCCATCGCCGTGCGCGCCTAGGCTTGGCCTATCTGCCACAAGAAGCTTCTATCTTCCGCCGCATGACGGTGACGCAGAACATCCAGTCCGTTCTCGAACTGCACGGTTATACACCGGAAGAGCAAACGGAACGCCTGGAAGCTTTGCTCAACGATTTACACATCACCCACATCCGTACCAATCCTGCCATCAGCTTGTCCGGTGGTGAACGGCGCAGAGTGGAGATCGCCCGCGCACTGGCCACCGACCCGCGCTTCATCCTATTGGACGAACCTTTCGCCGGCGTGGACCCAATCGCGGTCATCGACATCCAAAAGATCATCCGCTTCCTCAAGGAACGCGGTATCGGCGTACTTATCACCGACCATAACGTGCGGGAAACATTGGGCATTTGTGACCGCGCCTACATCATCAACGCGGGATCGGTGATGGCGGAAGGCAAGCCCGATGAAATCATCTATAATGAGGGCGTGAGGAAGGTGTATCTGGGCGAGCACTTCAAGTTATAAGCAGCGCCGCCCACCACCAAACATCAGTAATGAAACCAGCTCTCCAACTCAGGCAATCACAACAACTGCTGCTCACGCCGCAGTTGCAGCAGGCAATCAAGTTGTTGCAACTCTCCACGCTGGAGATCAATCAAGAGACTGCGCGCCTGCTGGATGAGAATCCATTCCTCGAGCGCGAAGACGACAACGGTAACCAAACCTACAGCGGTAGCAGTAGTACCGAGTCGGACACCCCCAATAGCAATAACGATATTCCCGCACCCGAAACCGAATCTCGCACTAGCGAGACCGACTGGCCTGAACCGTCATTCTCATCCAGTGCTGCCAGCCCCGACGATGAAGACGAAGGATATGGCGAAGTGGCAGCGGACCGCCCCAGCATGCGCGAGCATCTGTTGTGGCAGTTGAACATGAGCCAACTGGATTCGCACGACAAGAAGATCATCAGCTTGTTGATCGACGCTCTGGATGAGAACGCCTACTTGTCGCAACCGCTACAAGAGATCGTTGATCTACTCCCACAGGAACTGGACATCACACTAGACGATCTGGAGACCGCCCTCATTCAACTGCAACATCTGGATGAACCCGGCATAGCCGCGCGCGATTTGAGCGAGTGCTTGGCACTGCAACTGCAAGCCATGCCCGAAGATGTTCCGGGGCGCGACTTGGCATTGGCTCTGGTGACCAAGCATCTCGATCTGCTCGCCTCGCGTGACTTCAACAAACTGAAGAAGGTGTTGCACTGCGACGATGATGCGCTGCGTTGCGCACAAGAGCTCATCGTGCATCTGCAACCCAAGCCCGGCACAGCATTCGAACAACGTGCGGCGGACTATGTGGTACCGGATGTGCTGGTGGAGCGTGTCGGTGGTATCTGGCGTGCGCGCCTGAACCCGGAAGCCATGCCGCGTCTGCGACTGAATCAGGTGTATGCCAACATCTTGCAACAGCGCGGGGACGGCAATGCACAAGGCATGGTGACGCAACTGCAAGAGGCGCGCTGGTTCATCAAGAACTTGCAACAGCGTTTCGAGACCATCCTGCGCGTGGCGCAGGCCATCGTGGAGCGGCAGCGTCAATTCTTCCAACATGGCGACATCGCCATGCGCCCCTTGGTGTTGCGCGAGATCGCAGACCAATTGGAACTGCATGAATCCACCATCTCGCGCGTGACCACGCAGAAGTTCATGCACACGCCGCGAGGCATCTATGAATTCAAATATTTCTTCGGCAGCGGTTTGGCTACCGAAGCAGGCGGTGCGTGTTCATCCACCGCCATCCGTGCGCTCATCAAACAGATGGTCAGCGAAGAGGATGCCAAGCATCCGCTCACTGACAGCCGCATGGCAGAGATCCTGGCACGGCAGGGCATTATCGTCGCCCGCCGTACCGTGGCAAAATACCGGGAATCAATGAGTATCCTCCCGGTGAATCTTCGTAAATCACTCTAACCATAAAGGAGCAGGCCATGAACCTCAACCTCACAGGACGTCACCTCGAAATCACTCCGGCCATCCGTGAACATGTACAAACGAAACTGGACAAGGTCAAACGCCATTTCGACAGCGTGATCGACATCAACGTCATCCTGTCCGTAGACAAACTGGTTCAGAAGGCGGAAGCCACTGTCCACTTGTCCGGCAAAGATATCCATGCCGAGACCGAGGACGCCAATCTGTATGTCGCGATCGATGCCCTGGTTGATTCTTTGGATCGCCAAGTACTGAAGCACAAAGAGAAACGCACTGCCAGCCGTCACGACGAATCTGGCAAACATCAAGTAGCAGAATGAAGTGATACGGGGCGACTGAACGGTTGCCCTGTTTTTATTTGGTGAGACAACATGAGTTTGATCAGTAAAATCCTAACCTCAGAATGCGTTTTGCTGGATAGTGAATCCACCAGCAAGAAACGCGTGTTCGAACGTGTCGGAATTTTGTTCGAGAACACGCAGAATATCGCGCGCAGCCAAGTGTTCGACAGCCTGTTCGCCCGCGAGAAATTGGGTTCGACTGGTCTGGGACAGGGCGTTGCGATACCCCACGGCCGCGTGAAAGGACTGCGCGATGCGGTCGCCGCCTTCGTGAAGATGGAGACCCCCATCCCTTTCGACGCACCGGATGGCTTACCCGTGAATTTCATTTTTGTGTTGCTCGTGCCCGAGCGAGCGACCGATTTGCATCTGCAGATCCTCGGCGAATTGGCGCAGATGTTCAGCGACCAAACCTTCCGCGACCAGTTGGAAAAGGCCAACGAAGCTAGCGCCATCCATAGAATATTTGCGGACTGGCAGGCATAAGTCTTATGTCCCAAATCAACATCCGCAAGCTCTTCGACGATAAGCAAGAACGCGTAGGGTTGACCTGGGTCGCGGGTGCGGATGGTGCAGACCGCATCCTCGACAGCGAGACGGTCAATGCATCCAACCTCGGCTTGATCGGCCACATGAATCTGGTGCATCCTAACTGGGTGCAAGTGTTGAGCAACACCGAGTTGGATTATCTCCACTCGCTGGCGCCTGCCGAACTTTCCACTGCGCTCACACAACTGGAGCGCGCAAAACCCTCCTGCCTCATCATCGCCGGTGATACGGATATCCCCAAGGGGTTGATTGATTTCGCCAACAAAACGGGGACTCCTCTGTTCCGCTCACCCTTGAGCAGCGTTCACCTGATGTGGATGGTGCGCCACTACATGATCAAGGCGTTGGCGGAATCCACCACCCGACATGGTGTGTTCATCGACGTGCTCGGCGTCGGCGTGATGATCACGGGTGACAGCGGTGTGGGCAAAAGCGAGTTGGCATTGGAGCTCATCACACGCGGCAACGGCTTGGTGGCGGACGACATCGTCGAGTTGTATCGCATCTCTCCCGAGGCGCTCGAAGGCCGCTGCCCGGAGTTGTTGCGCGACTTCTTGGAGGTGCGCGGCTTGGGGGTGCTCAATATCCGCACCATGTTCGGCGAGACTGCCGTGCGCCGCAAGAAGAGCCTCAAACTCATCGTGCATCTCTATCGCCCGCAACATGACGATCTCTCCAAGCTCGACCGTCTGCCGCAATCCGGACACGAAGAGATCATGGGCGTGAACATCAGCAAGGTGGAGATCCCCGTGATGGCAGGACGCAACCTTGCGGTGTTGGTCGAGGCCGCCGCGCGCAACTTCGTGTTGCAGCAGCGTGGCATCGACACCATGCAGGAATTCATCGCCCGCCAAGAAAAACTGCTGCTGGGAAATTGAGGCGATGCAACTCTTTCTGATCAGCGGTCTGTCTGGCTCCGGCAAGAGTGTGGCGCTCAAGACTCTGGAAGACTCCGGTTTCTACTGCGTGGACAACCTGCCCGTCGAATTACTCACCGACCTCATCGACAATCTGCAGAACGCTGGCTACACCCGCATGGCGGTAAGCATCGACGTGCGTAGCGGCACCAGCGTCGAACAACTGCCCACGCATATCGCGGGAATGAAACGCTTCGGCGTGGACGTGCATGTGCTGTTCTTAGATGCGCAAACTGACACCTTGGTGAAGCGTTTCTCCGAGACGCGCCGTTCCCATCCTCTGAACGATGGGGTGCGCACGCTGCCTGAGTGCGTCGCTTATGAGCGTGAACTGCTTGCCGATATCTCAGAACTGGCCCATCACATCGACACCACCGAACTCGGCGCGAATGCCTTGCGTGCGTGGGTGAAAGATTTCATCCGCCTCGACCGCGCGCGCCTTACGCTGCTGTTCCAATCGTTCGGCTTCAAATATGGCATCCCGCTCGATGCCGACCTGGTGTTCGATGTGCGTTGCCTGCCTAACCCCCATTACGATCCGGAACTGCGACCACTCACGGGACGCGATGCACCTGTAGTGCGTTTCTTGGAGGAGACTCCGCTTGCACAAAAGATGTTCGATGACGTGCGCAGTTTCGTCGAAAACTGGTTACCCAGCTACATCGCCGATAATCGCAGCTATCTGACCATCGCCATCGGCTGTACCGGCGGACAACATCGCTCGGTCTATCTAGCAGAACGTCTCGCACGCCACTTCGCTTCACAACAGCAGGTGTTGGTGCGCCATCGTGAACTGATGGGCTGAAAAACAATCAAGCCACAGAGATCACAGAACACACAGAGAAAGCTGCTATCCCAAAATCTGCCGCTGGTTTTCTCTGTGATCTCTGTGTACTCTGTGGCAAATGATTTTGAGGTTTAGTTATTGTGCCTTCCCTTCAATACATCAAACTTGGCGATGGGCTGACAATGCTGCTCGGCTGTACCTGCGTCATCCTGCTCACACTCAGACTTTGGAACGGTGAACTCGCTGACCGCGCTATCATCCGCAGCGGCGGCAAGATTTTCAAAGAAGTGCCGCTATCCCGCGACTTACAGATCAAGGTTCCCGGCCCCCTCGGTATCAGCATCATCACCATCGAGAAACGCAAAGCACGCATCACGTCTGACCCTAGCCCACGACAATATTGTGTGCGCGAAGGTTGGCTACAGCAGGCGGGTGAGATTGCCATCTGCCTGCCCAATGAAGTGAGCGTCGAATTGACGGGTAGTGCCAAGAAATATGACAGCCTCAACTACTGAAAAGCAGGACTTAGGATTGAGGACTGGGGAACCAGGAAGACCCATCGCTCCGAATTC
>JBAYTV010000010.1:0-13069 GCA_041675405.1 Sideroxydans sp.
GAATAGCCCGTACCGAAATCGTCGATGGATAAGCGCACACCCAGTTTGCGCATGTTCGTCATGAAATCCAATGCGATGGAGGCTTCGCTCAACAGGATACTTTCGGTGAATTCCAACTCCAGTTCATTGGGAAGCAGCCCGTATCTTTCCAGCATAGAGGCAACCAGTTGCGCGAAATCGGGTTGCAGCAGTTGGCGCAACGAGAGGTTGACCGCTACCGGGAAGGGCTGGATCCCTTGCTGACGCCATTCTGCGATCTTCTCGCATGTGGTGCGCAACACCCATTCGCCGATGGCAATGATCTGTCCGGTTTCTTCCGCTATCGGAATGAACTCGGCAGGTGAGATTCTGCCTTTTTCAGGGGTGTCCCAGCGGATCAGTGCTTCCGCACCGCATATCTTTCCGCTGGCAAGATCCATTTGCGGCTGGAAATACAGGGAGAATTCATTGCGCTCCAGCGCGAGACGCAAGTCCTTTTCCATAGAGAATATTCGATTGATGCGTGTATTCATCTCCTCCGTAAAGAAACGGAAGTTGTTGCGTCCTTCTTCTTTGGCGCGATACATCGCCACATCGGCCTGTTTTAACAGGGTGCCGATATCCGAGCCATTGTCTGGAAAAAGACTGATACCGATAGTCGCGTGAATAGTGAAACGTATTCCGTCCAGCTCAAAAGGTGATGCCAAGTTATCCAACAGACCTTGCGCGACATGTGCCGCACCATCCGCGTCAGTGTCGCGCAACAGGATCACGAATTCGTCACCGCCGATGCGCGAAACCGTGTCGCCCTCACGTACTTCCTCAAGCAGGCGTGCTGCAACGAACTGCAGCAATTTATCCCCCACGGCATGCCCCATCGAATCATTCACGTATTTGAAACGATCCAGATCCAGGAACATCACGGCAAAGTTTTGTTTGTCGCGGTGCGCAGCTGAGATATGCTGCCTGATACGGTCTTGCAGCAGGGTTCGGTTGGGTAGCCCGGTCAACGCGTCATAGTAGGCGAGATATTCGATGCTCTCTTCGGCTTCCTTGCGCGCGCTGATGTCGGTGGCGATAGAGATGTAATGGGTCACCCTGTCCTCATCATCCTTGAGCGCGATGATCTTCATCCATTTCGGATAAACATGCCCCTCCTTATGTCGGTCCAGGATCTCGCCAGCCCAAGACCCGGAAGTCGTTAGAGACGTCCACATCCCACGGTAGAACTCGGCATCATGTTGACCCGATGAGAGCATATTTGGATTCTTGCCGTATACCTCATTCAACACATAGCCGCTGGCCCGGGTGAAAGCAGGATTGACCGCGATGATGCGCGCATCGGCATCCGCGATGCTGAAAGCTTCTTCGCTGTATTTGAACAATGCATCCAACAGACGCGGCGTATTCACCGCAGTGAGCGGATGCTGGTCATCTGACTGCGATGTCAACACAGAATTCACTTACTTATCCTTTGTCGGGCTGGGCGCATAGCTCAGTACTGTTCCTTATCTTTACGCATGTCCTCAATGAACATGACGGACTGGTCACGGCCGTGTTCTTTTGCATGGTAGAGCGCGATATCGGAATACTTCACGCATTCCCAGAAACCGTTGCCATCTTTGGGGAAGACGGAGATGCCGACAGAGAGCGTCTTTTTGAGAGGCCCTTGCGGTGTCTGGAAGACGTTCTCTTTGAGTGCCAAACGGATACGTTCGGCCAGGATCATGCAACCTTCACTGTCCGTATCCGGCAACAGGATGAGGAATTCCTCCCCGCCGAAGCGGATCGCCAGATCCGAAGTGCGGACTGCCTTCTTAAGGATCTCCGCCAGACCTTTGATGACCTGATCGCCCACATCGTGTCCGTGGATGTCATTCACCTGTTTGAAGAAGTCCACATCGCACATCAATATGCCCAGATTGGTCTTCTGGCGCAGGATGCCGGCGGTCAGGTTCTCGATATAGTCCTCGATGAAGCGGCGGTTATACAGCCCGGTCATCGGATCGCGCATCGAGGTGTTTTTTAGCGACTGCATCAACTGGCGTGCTTCGATCACGGGCGCGGCCTGGTTGAGGTAGAGCTGCGCCGTCTGTTCGATGTCCGTGTATTTATCCACATCGTCTTCGTTCAGGACGATCTGCAAGATACCGCCGACATGCCCGGAAAGCATCATGGGGATACACATGTGCACCATCTCGCCCAAGCCCTTGGCATTGCCGCAGAAACGGTTGCAGATGAGTGGATTGTCCACGCTGGAGACACAGGCGGCGACCCGTTTGCTGCGGCACACTTCGGGATTGATCAGAATCTCGGGATCGCACCAGAGCTCACTTTCCTGAGACAGTCCCTCGACGAATACCGGCTTCAGATGTTTGCCGTTGTTATCCACCTGATAATAGGAGAAGTTCTTGAGCCCGAAATGCTGCTTCAATACTTGACGCAGACGCGCATATATCTCGTCTAGGTCTAGATCGTTCTCCACGGCTAATTTGAAGCGGGTCGCGCCGACCATCTCATCGACGATGCGTACCGTATGCGCTAGCAGATTGTTCTTGTCGCCCTCGCGCCGGCCATGCTCGCCCAATGACTGGATGCGGCTGGAGATCTTGCCTATGCTTTGTTCCAAAGCCTCCATCAGTATATTGGTATGGGTGGAGATCTCGCCGATCTCATCCGTACTGGCGGCGGTGATCCTACCGCTGAAGTCGCCGGTCTCCGCGTTCTCGACCACCGTTTTCAACTGTTCAGCTGTGGTGACCATGGGTTGGAACAACTTCTTGAGGAAGTAACCGAGACTCACACCAAACACTAGCAGCAAAAAGATCAGCGGGGCGATTGCGAGCAGCTCGGTGCGCTGCATGCTGTCCAGGGAGAACCCTAGGGTGACCACGCCGTTGATGGAACCCTCTGGCACGTTGTGGCATTGCAGGCAATTGGGTGAGCTGGTGCTGGTGGCGATGTAGGGGATGGTGATGCGATAGATCGTATGGTCTTTTTCCTGAACGAACGCTTCTTCCCATTGACCGGTGGCCATGACGCGCTTTTCCATGTCGAATTTGGTTTGCTCGCCATCGGTACCCACGCCGTACTGATGGACCACCGGTTCACCGCGCATGACACGCACATCCACCAATCCCGGGATGGTGCGCAAGCGTTTGAACAGGGTCTCCCGTTCCGCGATCACACCGGTGCGCATCTGTTCCGTCAGGGAGGCACGCAACATCTCTGCCGTCATGCGCGCCTGTTCACGAATGGTGTTCTGGCTGAAATAGTTGAATGACTGGATCGTGATGAGGGAGAACATCACGATCATCACGACAGAAGTGATCAGGGTGAACCAGAAGCGCTTTTTTCTAAGTGTCATACGTCCTCGTACCAACCCCATCACCGTGTTTTTTGATCCAGTGTATGGGTAAAATAAAACAGAATCAGGCCGTCGTTCTGGCTGACGTTCTCGAATTTGATACCTACATGAAAGCCTGAGCCATCTGGTTTTTTGTTGCTGTTGTGAATGATCGTGGGCAAGTTCAGATCCATCGCGCGCCCCTCGAAATCAACGGCGAACTCGATCTTTGGGTGAGTCCCAACCGTACCCAGCTCCAGCGGGGAGTCGAGCATGGCACCGGAAACGCTCAAATTCAGCATGGTGGCGGCCACTGACGAGGCATCAGGCAGTGTCACCTTGGCAGGAAGCGAGACAGCCACCCGCAAAGAGTGGCGCACGATCTGGCATTCGATTTTGACCGGCCAGGAAAGATGTATGTAGGGGAAAGGGTGTGAACGTGCGCGAATCACCTGGGTGGTGATGGCGTAGGCATAGATACCGTTGAATCCACGCACGACTAAGGTTTGCCCTTCTTGCATCCACAGACCTTTGCCTTCCAGAAAAGGCAGGGTGACGAGCAGACTCTTGTCTTTGATGAAACCGACATACCTCACCTCGTGACGCGCGTGTGCATCATCAGTCAGGGATTGGATCTGCATCACTGCGCCGGGATAGAGCTTGAGCGTATCGAGCTCCATCGAAACGAACGAATCGTTTGGCATCATCACCTTCCTCCTTGAGGCGTGGCAGCGATGAGATGAACTGAAATAGCGGGCGCAGGTGCAGCGCGCAAGCGCAGGGAGGGTGCGGCTGATTCAAGATGGATTATTGAGAATATGAAGAAAATCGCGTACACAAAATCCCCTGACGAGAAGAACAAAGCAACGGGGATTGGGTTGCGTACGGTCATCAAAGTATCAAAGACCGATAAATGAAGTCAAGCGCTTTAAATATGCTCTTACAGTTGCCGATGGGCTGGCAGCAAAATCGCCTCAATTGTGGGCCGATGACATCGGTCATTCATGTGCAGTGGCTAGGCATGCAAATTGCCGTTATACAATCGCCATTGTCGAAGTACAGATAATGAGAACCCGATATGGACAGCAGAGTGAAGCAGGACAGGGCTGGGACGCATGCTTACACCTCGTTGCTTCAAGACCCTCCCTTCTATATCCAGTGGTTGATACTGGGATGTGCACTGCTGGTACTGGCCGGCGTCATCGCACAAAATCTCCATTCCAGTCGTGAGCAACTTGAGACCGCCGAGCGTGAACGGCTCCAGGAGAGGGCTAGGGTGGTCGAGCAGAACATGGTGCGTCAGCTCGGAACGATCAACCTGGGTCTTGACGATATCCGGAAGAGGATGGACTGGTGGTCGAAACAGAAACACGGTGAAAAGTTCGCATCCCAGTATCTGACAAGTTTGGTGCATATCATGCCGGGTGTGCGCACTATCCTGATTACCGATGCCCACGGCACGGTGATTGCCGCCAACCGTGAACAGATCATCGGGCAGAATTTCGCGCAACGCGAATATTTTTCTACTCCTTTACACGATCCCAAGCCCGACACGCTATATATCAGTCCCCCGTTCACAACCGTTCTCGGCGTCTACACCCTGAGTCTTTCAAAAGTCATTATGGATAAGAATGGCCGGTTCGCCGGCGTTGTTTCTGCCACGCTGGCTCCCGATGAGTTCGAGGTGCTGATGAACTCTGTGCGCTCTACGCCGGATATGTGGGTATATCTGGCGCATGGCACGGGGCCCGTTTTCATGATGGTGCCGGAGCGGGCAGATATGGCAGGAAAGAACCTAGCTCTGCCCGGCACACTCTTTACCCGCCACATGGAGAGTGGCCAGACGGCGAGTATTTTCGTCGGCAATGTGCATGACACTGGAGAGAACCGCCTAGTCGCCTTGCACACCATACAGCCATCAACCCAGCATTTGGACCGGCCGCTGGTTGTTGCCATAGCACGCGATCTGGCGACGATATTCGCTGGCTGGCAGCGCGATGCGATGATACATATCGGCTTGTTTGTCGTCGTGATGTTGAGTTCTGTGTCGGGGCTTGTATTCTTCCAGTGTCGGCAACGTGTACACGTTGCCGAACGCAAGCGGATCGAAAAAATGGAACTTTCTGCCCGAAAAAAGGCGGATACATTGAGCGCTGCTGTTGCCAAAAACGAACGATTCCTCTTGGCGCTGGCTGACCATTTACCTGGGATGGTTGGCTACTGGAATCGGGAATTGCGCTGCCGTTTCGCGAACTCTCATTACCTGGAGTGGTTTGGCAAGACGCCTGAAGAAATGAAGGGGATCACCATGCAGGAACTCATGGGGGAGAGCCTGTTTGCATTGAATGAACCTTATATTCGCAAGGCACTGGCAGGTGAAAACCAGCAGTTCGAGCGCACCCTGCGCAAGGCTGATGGCAGTGTCGGTCACACTTGGGCGCATTACATTTCGGATATCACGGAGAATGGCGAAGTCAATGGGTTCTTCGTTTTGGTCACTGATGTTACGCCACTCAAGAAAACCGAAATTGAACTCAATCGATCAAGAGCTGAGTTGGCGGATCTGTATGAGAACGCACCCTGCGGCTATCACTCGCTTGATGCAGAGGGCAGATTTATCCGTGTCAACCGGACAGAGGCGGACTGGTTGGGGCATACGCGCGACGAGCTGATAGGACGGAAGATCACGGAGTTCTTTACCCCGCACAGTATCGAGACGTTCGCGCAGCATTTCGCCCGCTTCAAGCAGGCCGGGCATGTCGAGAATGTCGAGGCCGAGCTTCTTGGAAAGGATGGGATACCATTCAGCATCCTGCTGTCGGCGACAGCGGTGTATGACGCCGATGGCAATTACATCATGAACCGTGCAGCCATTATCGACATCTCGGAACGTAAGCGGGTGGAGAACGAACTGCGCGAGAGAGAGGAGAGGTACCGGCAATTGTTCGAAAAAGCACCTATTGGCATCGTCACTAGCAAGCCAGACTTGAAGTTCATCTCGGCCAACGAGACTTTCCGCAAGATGTTCGGTTACACCAGCGATGAGTTGCAGCATATGACCATTTATGACCTGACGCACCCAGACTACCTTGACCAGACTGCCAAGCTAATTACGGGGATGTCAGGGGCGATGGATTCGCACTATCTCATCGAAAAGAAATATATGCGCAAGGACGGTAGCATCTTCTGGGGCCGGTCCGTCGCCACAAGGCTCATGAATGAGGACATGCGGACCCACTATTACATGGGGATGATTGAAGACATCTCCGAGTACAAGGAGGCCGAGGATCATCGGCGCAAGAGCGACGCCACCTTGCGGGCGCTGCTGGATAACATCCCCTACCTGATTTGGCTGAAAGACGTGGACAGTCGCGTAGTCGCTGTCAACGAATCGTTCTTCAGAACCATCGGGCGCGGCAGTATGGAAGAGGTGCTGGGCAAATCTGACTTCGATCTTTGGCCGAAGGACTTGGCGGAAAAGTATCGCGCCGACGATATTGAGGTCATGAACAGCCGTCAGCAGAAACAGACCGTGGAAAGATTACTGCAAAACGGTGAGATGCGCTGGGTCGAGACCTTCAAGGCCCCCATCTTGGATTCCTTGGGTAATTTGATTGGCACCACCGGTTTCGCGCATGACATCACCGACCGCATCGAGCAGGAGGAACGGCGCCTGAAAGAGGTGCGAGAACAGCGCGATGTACTGGTGCGCGAGGTACATCACCGCATCAAGAACAACCTGCAAGGGGTGGTGGGCCTGCTCAGGCAGCATGCGCTCGACTATCCCGAGATGCGGGAGGTGATCGAGGTGACTGTTGGTCGTATCTACTCGATCGCGCTTATCCACGGGATGCAGGCGCAGTCTCTCTCGGAAGAGGTCGGGCTGTACCGATTGATCGCGAGCGTCATCGATGCTGCGGGCGGTGGAGTCGATTATCAAGCCGATATGGACAGCCCAATCCTCTTGAACCGCGAAGAGGCGGTTCCGATCGCGCTGGTATTGAACGAACTGGTCACCAATGCTTGCAAGCATCGCACCGCAAATACGCTGGTTGTCATCAGGCTCGATGTGGTGGAGGATGGGGTACTCATCACTATCGCCAACCATTTCGACGACAGTGCACAAGAGAGAACGAGTGGCGGTCAGGGTTTGAATCTGGTGAAATCGCTGCTGCCCCGGAAATCTGCCGACCTTGCAGTGACGCGAACCGAAAATATCTTCACGGTAGAGCTAAAACTTTTGCCGCCGGTGACGATAGCTATGACAGTTGAGTCTTGATAAGCGGAATGGATCACTCTATGCAAGAAACAACGATTCTGTTGGTGGAAGACGATCGTCTGGTACTGCACACGCTCGCCAGAGGGTTGCGGGATGCGGGCTATCATATTCTGGAGGCCGACTCAGGGGAGGCGGCGATGCAATTGTGTTCGGACAAGCGCCCGGATCTTGCCTTGCTGGATATGCGGCTGCCCGGCATGTCCGGCATCGAATTCGCCCGCTGGTTGAAAACCTCGCTGGGTATTCCCTTTCTCTTCCTCTCTGCCTACAACGATTCCGAGACCGTGGTGTCAGCTGCCGAATTGGGTGCCCTGGGGTATCTGGTCAAGCCGTTCGATGTTCCGCAGGTGTTGCCTGCCATTCGCACCGCGTTGCAACGCGCCGAAGAGATACAGAAACTGCATCAAGCCAAGATCGATCTGGGAACGGCATTGAAGACTAGCCGCAGCATCAGCATGGCTATCGGCTTGTTGATGCAGCGCTTCGGGACCGGTGCAGACGAGACTTTTGAGGCCTTGCGGGCATACTGCCGCAGCAATCGGACACGCATGATCGATGTGGCGGTGCAGGTCGTCGAGCGCACGCAGGATGTCGAACTGACTCCCTTTCTCAAAAAGCACCGATAGAGCTGATTGTGTTTATGTCGCTAGCCCGCGAAAAACAATTGAAACTGGAGCACGACTTGGTGCGCACGCTACTGCGTCACGCTACCCACCAACACCACGTCCAACTCAACAAGCACCGTTTGCTGGCAGGACTGACTGGGGCCGCTTACTCTCTGGAAGACTATCAGCAGCTCTTGCTTGCCTATCATCATATCTATCAGCTTCTGGAAGAACGGATCGATCAGTTTGTCGGAACGCATGCATGTCCGTTCGATTATGCTCCCCGGCGAAAATCGCCATGGTTGGAAAGAGATATCGCATTCTTTGGGCGAACCTCGCTGGCGAAGCACCATCTTCCTCCTCCGGGTGCGCTCAGATTGCCCGATATCGGCGATGTTGGGCAATTGACCGGTGTCCTGTATGTCATTGAAGGCTCGACGCTGGGCGGGCAGTTGATTTCCGGACGTCTGGCTGAGAATCACGGTCTTACAAGTAGCGGGGGTGCTTGTTTCTTTAGCGGCTATGGCGAGCAGACAGCAGCGATGTGGCAGGACTTCATCTCCTTCTCGGAGACGATTTCGGGGGATGCTGCCCATTGCCGGACCGCGATCGACTCAGCCTGCCAGACATTTCAATCATTCACTAGAGTATTGGACCATTATGCATACTAGGAACGAGTCACAGCGGTGCGTTGAATATGAAGCACATTAGTGAACAAGAGTTCGAGCAAGCGTTGCGCGAATGTGCGGAGGAACCTATCCACCGGATCGGGAGTATCCAGCCGCACGGTGCCTTGTTGGTACTGAGTCCTGACAGTGATCGCATGGTGTTGCAGTCCAGCAGCAACCTTGCAGAATTTATCGGTGTGAATGCGGAGGATGCATTTGGCAAACCCTTAATCGATCTGGTCGGCAATGTGGCAACCATGCAGGTCGAGCGCTTGATCCATGGCGTCAGTGATGGAAAAACGGCCACAGGCATACTCAGCTTGCACGGGGAAGAATGGCTGCAGGCACATGTATACGTCTCTGATGGGATGTTAGTGCTGGAACTGGCGCATGATTACGCATACCAAGAGGATCGCCTAGCTCAGCTGTTGTTCGATATGCGTCAAAGTCTGCCTAACACAAGTTCCGAGAAGGACATCGCGGGATATTTCGAGCAGATCGTCACACTGGTACACAAGCTGACCGGATATGACAGTGTGATGGCTTATCGCTTCGATACGAATTGGGACGGCGAAGTCATTGCCCAGAGTCGAGTCGAAACCATGCAGTCCTATCTGGGGTCACGCTTTCCTGCCAGTGATATCCCGCCGCAAGCACGACAGCTCTATACCCTGAACCTAGTGCGTTATGTTGCCGATATCGATGCCATCCCGGTTCAAGTGTTGCCGGCCCTGAATCCGTCAACCCAGGCGCCGCTCGACATGACATCTTCGGCGTTACGTAGCCTGTCCCCGATACATATCGAATATCTGCGTAATATGGGGGTGCGAGCATCGATGTCCATTTCACTGCTGCAAAATGGTCGGTTGTGGGGGCTGATCGTCTGTCATCACATGTCCCCCCAACGGGTTTCAATTGCCATGCGCGAACAGGCAATCTTTATCAGCCGGCTGGTGTCAGAGATGCTTGCCTCGCTTGAGGCACTGGAGGAACAGAAACAAACTTATAAGACCGACAGTATCATCACTGAATTGTCGAAATGCAGCGCTATAGATGCAGAGAATATTGCCCAGCAACGACTGTTGCTGGATTTACAGGATCTGCTGCAATCCACAGGACTGATAATTGTCGACGATGGAAAGCTCTATGAGCAGGGTGAAGTGCCGCAAACCGCCGCAACTGATGCCTTGTTGACGTGGTTGGCCGGGCAGGCCTACTCGCAAGGCGTTTTTAGTTGCGATCAATTGTCCAAGCGATTTGCTCCTGCGGACAAATATGTGGCCATAGCAGCTGGCTTGTTGGCGATATGCCTTTCAGACGATATGCGCAATTGCGTCGTGTGGTTGAGGAAAGAGAAGCTTCGCACCATACATTGGGCGGGAAAATTGGAGAAGGGCTTCACCCATGATGCTGCGGGAAATTACCGTCTTAATCCGCGTGAATCTTTCACGGCTTGGACGGAACTGTGGCGTGGACGTAGCGCACCCTGGTCTGGTAGCGAAATCAGAACGGCTAGATTGCTTGCACACGCGCTACCGATAGGTTTGCCAAGAAAAGGCTGAGGGTGCGCCATTTATGCTCATGAGCAAGTTGGTGAATAGCTGAGGACGCCCCTATACAAAAAGAACTGTTAGGCAGTTTGCGGCCCCAGCCGCTTCAATTGAAAAGTTTTCGCTTGACAGAATTCTTTGTATTTTGTAGGTTCACAGAAGTTAGCGACCAAAACCCCGTCGCATAGTTTGTTCTAAACAATGCAGGGGGGCTGTACATGTCAGACGTTCAATCATCCATACATATTGTCTACGGCCATTCAGCCGGATACATCCCTTCATATTTATTTTATCCGTCGCACCAGTGTGCCGTGTGGTCGCGCTGTCAGGCGGATCATGTCTTCATTCGGAGGAGAGCCATGTCTGCTGAGCTTGAGCAGCGTGAGGCCTGTAGGCATGTGTGAAAATCCACCAAAAAAGCACTATTAAGTAACGCAAGCGATTTCTCTGGTTCTGTATTCGCTTGATTGCATCACTTCATTGAGGTCGATAACTCACAAAAAGGGTGGCCATGAAAGTTCGTGTCTTATCAGTTATGAGGACACTGCTGATTGCAGTTTTGCCGCCGCTCGTCGCCGGCTTGTTGCAATGGTATTTCTGGGATGCCATTCAGCCTTACGTATGGCTCCTTTTATTTCCTGCAGTGTTCATTAGCTCCTGGCGCGGAGGACTGTACTCGGGATTGGTATCCACGGTTTTTTCGGCCACATTAGCCATCTGGTTCTTCATCCCTCCTCAATTTTCGTTCGCCGTCGACTCACCGATGTCACTCATCTCGGCCAGCGTGTTCTGCGTGATGGGAGTCATGTTCAGCATCTCACACGAAATAAGGATAAGGTTGGAGCGGCAGGCTGCGGAGGCCATGGCCGCCCTGCGTGACAGCGAAAGCAACCTTTCCATGACGCTCAATTCTATCGGCGATGCGGTGATGACGACCGATGCAACTGGGCGGATAACACGCCTGAATCTCGTGGCGGAAAAACTGACCGGCTGGCCACGGGCGGAGGCCCTAGGCCGTCCGGTGGCCGATATCCTCCACATCATCAACCACAAGACACGTATGCCCGCGACTATCCCCGTGGAAGCCGCGTTGGCGGAAGGCGTTATCCACGGACTGGCCAACGACACCGTGCTGATCGCTCGCGACGGCAAGGAATTCCCCATCGTCGACAGTTGTGCACCCATACGCGATAACGAGGGAAGCGTGATCGGGGCGGTGCTGGTGTTCCATGATGTAAGCAAGGAATACGGCGCACAACAGGCGCTGATCGTTAGTGAGGAGCGCTATCGCATGCTGGTCGATGGCGTCAAGGATGTCTCAAACCTGATGCTCGATTTGCAGGGCCATGTCATCACATGGAATGAGGGCGCTGAACGGCTCAAGGGCTATACGGCCAAGGAAATCATCGGGCAACATTTCTCGATTTTCTTTCCAGAAGAAGATATTGCATCGGGAATGCCGGCAGCAGAGCTTGCCCAGGCGATTGAGCAAGGACATGCCGAGGTCGAGGGCTGGCGCGTACGCAAGGACGGTACGCGATACTGGGCCAACGTGGTCATCACTGCGCTCTACAGCGACGTTGGAAAGATACAGGGATTCTCGAAAATTACGCGCGACAACACTGCGCGCAAGACGGCCGAGAACATGTTCGACCGTTTCTTTACCCTCTCGCTGGACATGTTATGTGTTTCCAGTGCAGACGGGTACTTCAAGCGCGTCAACCCGGCATTCACCAAGACGCTGGGCTGGAGCGCCGAGGAGATGCTGTCGCATCCATTCATGTTCTTCGTGCATCCGGACGATAATGAGGCCACGCTACGCGTAGTCGAACGGCAGATCAAGGATGGCGAGAGCGTCTACCAGTTTGAGAACCGCTATCTGCACAAGGATGGTTCATGGCGGATACTGTCTTGGGTCTCCGTTCCCGACAGGGACGATCTCATGTTCTCGAGTGCGCGCGACATCACTGATTACAAGCTAGCATCGAAGCAACTCGCAGCAGCGAAGGAGAAGGCAGAACTGGCCAACAATGCCAAGGACTCTTTCCTTGCCACTATGAGCCACGAGATACGTACTCCGCTCGCCGGTATGCTCGGCATGCTGGAGTTGCTCTCCATGACGAAGCTCGACAAGGAGCAACTTGCGACTCTGGATGCCGCATGGGATTCCGGCAGAGGGCTGCTACGTATCGTCAGCGACATTCTGGACTGGTCCAAGATGGAAGAAGGGAAGCTTGAACTCTCCCCGCGTCCGACTTCAATACAGGCCTTGCTGCAGGATGTCGTCAATACCTACTCGCTTGTCGCCAGCACCAAATCGCTGACACTTTTGCAGCATACCGATGCGCGGCTCAATCCGTCCTACATCGTGGATTCCTTGCGCCTGAGGCAGGTGCTCAACAACTTCGTCAGCAATGCGATCAAATTCACCCAACAGGGAGAGGTGGAAGTGAGAGCGGAACTCGTGAAACATCTTGATAGCAGGGATCAAGTGCGTTTCTCGGTCAAGGATACCGGGATGGGCATTGCTCCCGAGGTCCAAGAGCGGCTGTTTCAGCGCTACCAGCAGGGGAGCGCGGATACCGCGCGCATGTATGGTGGGACGGGTCTGGGCCTTTCGATCTGCAGGCGATTGGCGGAAA
>JBAYTV010000011.1:0-12495 GCA_041675405.1 Sideroxydans sp.
CCGACGATGGTCATCTGACTCACCAGCAAGAAATCGTTGGATGAGGGATTATCCCAATCCACCACATTTACCCGCTCAGTCTTCACCCCGCCCTTCTCTGCATCAGGCACGGACACCCTCAGCCCATCGCGCATCAACTGCCAGAATTCTCGATTAGCACCAGTAGGAGTCATCGCGGAACGGTCACGAGACAGCTCATCAACGGCGGCTGAGATTGCTTCAGGAGGTAAAGAGGTATTCAGCTTCGTCAGCACGCTACGCAAACGTGCCGCCAGCACTACCTCTGATTTCGTCTCGCGCCCCAGTGTGCCACTTGCCCCCAACATTTCATCGGAAGCTGAAAGTGTCTCCCAGCCAAGCTCCGCAAAAAGCTGGATGGCGGGCTGTTCGACGAGCAGGTCTTCTGTGTAGGTGCTGGGACTCATTGAATCAACGCCTGGTTAGAATTTCCAAAGGCGACGGTGGGGCTGCATCATCTTTAACTAGTCCGTCTGCCGCAGGATGGAATAGTCGTTCAAGAATGAGCTTCTTATCTTCAGGTGCGAATTCAGAACCTTCTCGGATGATGGAGAGATAAGTCTGCAACATAGTCACACGCTCCTCTGCATCAGTAGCAAGGTGAATGTTGCTGATAAACAAGCGAACCAATAGCCTTTCGACCCAGATTCCAAAAAAGGCTGCAACTGAGAAAACGCCAACCTGCCACACCTGTGGTTTTTCTCCAACTGGCACATTAATGAAAATCTTGTAGGCCAACCAACCAAGCAATAACAAAATTACCACTCCCATCACACCAGACGAGATCGCGAAATTCTTAGCTTTAACGCCATGAGATTTATTACGCGCATTCCAGTATTTGACAGGCTTTAACAAAGCTAATTTTTGATCATAGGCATTCTCAATCGCTTTAAGATTGGCTTCATGTCTCTCGATTAGTTTCTTGAATTCCTCGCCTTGCTCAACATGCAACCCGTCTAGCAGTTTTTCCTTAGTTGCCAATGACTCGTCGAACTTTGTATTTAGCTCAGCGTTTGATTTCTCAATTTCTTGAAACTTTCGCTTCTGTTCAGTCAGATTCTTTGAGTATTGCTGCTTAAGTTTCTCCAATGCTTCGCGGTGTGAGGTAGCTGTCCAATCGATTTCCCTCTTGAATAAAAATCCTTCGATAATTCCTTCAATCAAAAGCGGATGCAAAACTTGATGCGCTTGCTGACTAAATCCGCCTCCAAGCGCGAGATATGCGCCCGCAGCGACTAACTGGTGCCGTTCCTCCTTCAGTCGCAACAAGAATGCACCGGTTGGAGAAGAACTTAGCCACAAAGATTGGCTTGGCACCGCAGACTCTATTTGTGCCTTGAGGATATCTATGCTTTTCTGCGCTAACGCGGGGTCAGATAGTTGTGTCGTCCATTGCTGTATGTATTGAGCCAAAGTTTGCCGAAGCTGTGTAAATTGTGTTGGCGCACTGGATGTCTCATGAATTTGCGACATCCAGTGCCATTTGTTCTGCTCTGCATCCAGCCACTGCTGCAGTTCATTTGGCTGCTCAAACTCAAGGCTCCCACCTTTTTTACCCAGTTCCAAAACAAGAGTTGGTGTTGTTTGCGCTGTCATGGCATAACCTCATCAAGTTCAGATTCAATTACATTCAATGCCACCTGCCCAGACAGCAAGCGCGGCAACAGCAGGTCGCGAGTGCAGCGAAGGTTTGCGGTTTGGTTTTGCAGCACATCCATCCGCTCAAGAGTTGGAGCAACAAACCTAACAAAGCGCTCCATCAAATCCACAGGGGGCAATGAAAAGCGGAAGTCGGTAATCCTCTCTGGAGACAGGTGGAGGACATTTGCACCGTTGGCGTGTTGCTTCACTTCATCGGCAAACGATGAATAGCGAAAGAATGAGTAAAGGAAGGATTTAGGCATCTCGCCTATTGGCTCAACGCGCACAAGATCCATCGAAAAAACGCCAAACTCGAAATCAAGTGACGGCACTAATGCAGCTCGTGCGACGATGCGACGTTCCTGCGTCATGTCAGTAACACCCATTACGATGTCACCTTTCCTTGCGAGGTGAGCCTCCTTGAATTCTCCAACATATCGCTTTAAACCAGAACGACGAAATCCACCATCGCGGTCGATGCACTTCAGATTTAAGAATGGAACGCCACCTTCGTCAGCCAAATCAACTGAACGATATGAGCGACCACGAAATGTAGCGGCAACATCACCGAGTTTCTTCACTTTCCACCCTTGCGGAATCTGCCCAAGTGGTGAATCTACAAGCAAGACTGATTCGTGGCCGGGGTAGCGGAAGTGGACGAACCATTCGCGGTAGATGCTGCGCACCATGTCTTCCAGTATGCGGCTGCGCCGTTGGTTGTTTTCGATCAACTCGTCGTAGGCGGAAAGGATGCATGCGATGTTTTGCTGGATGGGGAGCGGGGGAACTTCAATTTCGATCTTTGCAAGTTTCTCACTCGGCAAATGTTTAATGGTTGCGCCCGTAACGTATTGATCAAAGCCTTTAAATTGACCGATATGCAGGAAGCTATAGAAAAGGAAGCGGTAATCCAGAAACTCCTTCGGCCGGATTCTGTGCAGGGCTTTCTGGATCATCATTCCAGGCACTTTATTTTTCCAGATCGCACAACGTCCAGGCTCACCGCCTTCACACATCACAATGTCGCCGAACCTAAGCCCGTAACGATCCATTTCTTTAAGCTCGAAGCGCATGGTTCGCAGGTCGTCGAGTGCGAACTCCCCCCAGCGAACATTTACGTTTGCAAGATAGGGAAGCGGCTCTCCTCGATTCTTGTTCTGGTCAAGCATCTTTCCGAGACAAAGGTCTGCCACTGCTCCAAGAGGTTTTCGCTCCCACTTATCCATTTTCATTCGCTCAAAATCCCCGCCACATTCACGGCAATGATCTGCTCCAATTCGCGCGCTTCGATATTCAGAACTTCCAGCTCCTCGTTCAGCGCTTCCAGCTTTTCCTTAAAGTCTTCGTCGCTAACTTCTTCGCCTGCCGCAACGCCAACATAACGGCCTGCGTTGAGGCTCCAGCCTTGCGCTTCAATTTCGACGAGGGTAGCTGCTTTGCAGAGGCTGGGGATGTCGGCATAGCTTGGCTTCTTACCAAACACCTCCACCAGTTTAGCCTTGGCTTCTTCGCCACCCAAGGTGAAGTCCAGTGCTTCGCCTCGATACAGGCGCACGATGTTGGCGATGAAGCCGATCTGGGTATCTGCCCAATCACGGTGAGCGCGGTCGATCTGGCGGTAGAGGTGACGTGCGTCGATAAAAAGGATGGTGTCGGCGCGCTGCGTGCCCTTCTTGCCCTTATCTAGGAACCACAGCGTGCAAGGCAAAACGACGGTGTAGAACATGTTGGGGCCAACGGCGACCATCACATCTACGCCACGTGCTTCGATCAATTTCTTGCGGATTTCTTGTTCGCTGCTACGTGCATCGCTGGCGGAGTTCGGCATGACGAATCCGGCACGGCCTTTGTCGTTCAGGCTGGAATAGAACATTTGTATCCACAGCATATTGGCGTTGTCGCTACGCGGCACACCGAAGGGGAAACGTCGACCCGCGCCCACGTCTGAAGCTAGGCGATCTTTATCTACCGCGTTGACGTTGAATGGCGGATTGGCGAGGACGAAATCGAATTTACCTACAGCTTCGTGCGGGTCGTCGTAGTAGCTGTTTATGTGTCCGCCGTGACGGATGTCGCCTTCAAGGCCGTGGATGGCAAGGTTCATCCGAGCCAAGCGTCCGGTTTCGTCGGTCTTTTCCACACCGTGGATGAACAGTTCGTCAGCAGCATTCTTCTGATGCTCGGCAACGAAGCGTGCGCTCTGCACAAACATACCCCCAGATCCACAAGCCGGATCAAGAATGCGTCCGTGGAATGGCTCTATCACTTCGACGAGTAACCGCACGATGGAGCTTGGCGTGTAGAACTCGCCGCCCTTTGATCCTTCAGTGCGGGCAAATTGGCCGAGGAAGTATTCGTAGATACGACCGAAGGCGTCGTAGTCAAGGCTGACAGGGATCTCGGAGACTTTCTTCAGCAGCTCTTTGAGCAAAGTGCTGGTGAAGATTTGAAAGGTGCGCGGCAACACGCCCGCTAGTTGCGGATTGTGCTTCTCGATTTCCGCCATTGCGTCGTTGATCGCCTGGCCAACATTCGCCCCTTCTGGCAGGTTCAGCAAATGTGCAAAGCGAGCCACTTCAGGCAGAAAGATCACGCCTTCAGCATGGTAAGCGGCAGGCTCATCAGCACGTGAAGTGGCACGGCGGGAAGATGCACCAGTGGACTCTAGTTGTTTACGGCGATTTGCAAAACGAGTTTCGGCAAACAGCAAGAAGATGAGACCAAGCACGGGTGCGGAATACTGGGCGGCTGTTAGCCCAGAGTTTGCACGGAATTGGTCAGCAGCATCCCACAGGCGTTTCTCAAGAGCATCGGAGGAAATGTCTCGTTCAGATGGTGCGATCCAATGCATTCTTAATTCCCAGACGTAAGTTTGTGGTTATCGTCTGATGCTAACACGAAGAAGAATCCCAACATATATGCCGTTTGGCCTATACCTCTTGCGTATTGCCTCTCACGCATAGACAAAGAAGTATGCGCAGGATTTAGACGGTTATTCCCAAGATTTGCCGCTCAGTAATCCACCTCTCAACTTCAGACTGAAGCCAACCGACTGCCTTGAGACCAATCCTGAAGTTTTTCGGAAACATCCCTAAATCCATAAGTCGATAAATGGTGGCTCGTGACAGACCGATTCGTTCTGACACCTCGTCAATGCGAAGAATACGTGGTGGGCGATACGGGGGGGTATCTAGTGAAAAATCAAAATTCATTTATTGCTCCAATAGTGTTTAATCGTGCTCGATTATTTGCGTTTGATTGTAGTCTTTTGTGACGTAATACGTGATGCTTTTAGACACACTTTAGTGAGATCAAACGAGATGCTTTAAGACGAACAAATCAAAATCGAATTTGAACAATTCACCAGTTAGAACACCCAACCTTATAGGTCAGTTACAAGGCTAGATATATTTGTTGAGACACGAATTAAGTATAAGGACAGCCGGAATTGCTACAAAGTTTAGGAACGCTACACTCCACTGCTTTCGATACCACACAGGACTTCGCTCCCTCATCAATAGGTTGGATTAACTGATCCGTCGTAAGCAGAGATTCACTCGATTATTTGAATCCGCCAATGCTACCTGGGCTTCGTCAACACTGCCGGAAGCTGATAAGTCATCGCTCACTATAATCATTTGCATACGACACTCATCAAGTCGAAATATGAAAATGAATATGGAGACTTTCAATGACCCACCCCTTCCCCCCACGCATTACAGTTGCCGAATTTCTGGCTGATCGAATTGCTGCTGTAGACAAAACACAACGCGAGATCGCCGACGAGTGCGGCTTCGACAATCCGAACATCATCACGATGTTTAAGAACGGACAAACGAAACTCCCCATCAATCGCGTCACATCGCTCGCTACGGCGCTTGATATTGATCCGGCACACCTACTACGTCTCGTGATGCTCGAATACGCTCCGGAAGTTTGGGAGTGTATAGAGGACATCATGAAGAGCACCGTGCTGACTTCGAATGAACTTCATCTCGTTCGCGCATTCCGTGAAGTGACTGGCGACAGTGACTCTCAAGCGGTGGTGATTGATCGCAGTGCAGTCTTAGCCATCGTCACGGCTTGAGAGAGGGATATTGAGATGAGTAAATATCCAAAAAATGAATGCGCCCTACCGCTCCCTGTTACTACTCAACAAGGGAGTCGATATTTCATTGAGAAACCAGACTCAGGTTGGAAGCCAATCTCAGGCAGCCGAGTTATAGCTTTCCAGCGGGGTAAGCTCTGTATCCCAGAGCAAGCAAACAAGAAAGTTCGCGTCGCCATCGCCGATATTGAAATGAACGGCAATAAGCCGACAGCTTTGAGTAACCTGACGATCTCGGAGTGGCAGCTAGATGAAATAGGTTTCGTCGATCAAGCAGCGTTTACAGCCCGCATCGTTGAGAAGATTGATGGAGGAGACGGTGAGTCTAGAGAAGCCAAATTCACTCCCGAAGACCTGGAATCAATCAAGCGACGTCTTGGCATTCCATAGCGAAACAGACAAGTCATGCCGACGACTCAAAACACCTGAATCACGGCATGACGAATTTGTATTGGGATCGCAGATGCAAAGAGCACACCAAACCCACCAGGACGACGCCTGACTCGTCCAAAGCAATCCGACACAGATGATTGTGCATTTGACTCTCGGACACGCCAAAGCCGTTTCAGACTACTTCAGCAATGAGTGACTTTGAGAGACTTTACCTAGAGGGTGAAGAAGCCTCAGTAGGAGAGCAAACCTTATGACCGTTAATCAGATGAGGAAGGAAACGGTTTCGGGGATTTTTATTGAATGAATTAAGTAAGTCAGTAGTGAATGTATAGAAGCATGAATAGCTATTAGGAATGCACTGCTGTTGTTTTCATTTCAGACTGAAAAGCAAGGTTAGCTTGGAGTCACAAGATACTTTCAGAATATGGCTTGCAGGACTGAAGGGGTCAACTCTGATGAGATCGAATCAAGGCAATCGAAAAACAGATTAATTACCGAATTCTTGGAATTTTGAAATAGTTGCCGACGAATAAATCAATCGCGACTATGATGTTTTAGCACTCATCAGAACACTCGAATGAGTGAGTGAGTTGATTAGATTTTGTATTGATTTAGCTTCTGTCTTCTGTGGATTTTGACGGAACGATTTGATTTGAAGTGCGAATTCGGAATGCCTCTTACAAGGGATAGTTCTCCGCAGCGATGCCCGCCTTGGTGAGCGCATTGAACAAGGTGGATTTACCCACGTTGGGAAGACCGACGATACCGCACTTGAGACTCATGATTGTTTCCTTAAATTCAAAATCATTTGCCACAGAGAACACAGAGTCCACAGAGAATGTCGCGACATCCAATCTGTTGGTGGTTTTCTCTGTGTGCTCTGTGACCTCTGTGGCTAAAAACGCTTTTACACACTATGTAATTTCAACATCGCTGCTTCCAGCTTGCCTTCGATGATGAGGGGTGCGACGTCTTGTGCGCGTTGCAACGCCTCATCGACCAACACTTGCTCTTCCTTACGCGGCGCATTGAGTACGAAGTTCACCACTTCTGCCCTGTCGCCCGGATGGCCGATTCCTATGCGTAGTCGCCAAAATTCTTTGGTGCCCAGATGCGCGATGATGTCTTTCAGGCCGTTGTGTCCACCATGACCGCCGCCTTGTTTCAGCTTGGCACTGCCCGGGGGCAAGTCGAGTTCGTCATGCACCACGAGAATTTGTTCCGGCAAGATCTTGTAGAACTGTGCCACTGCACCGACCGCGCGACCGCTCACGTTCATGAAGGTTTGCGGCTTGAGCAGATGCACTTCGTGCCCATGCAGATTGGTCTTGGCGATCAAGCCATGGAACTTGCTGTCGGCTTTGAAGTTGGCGTTATTGCTGCGCGCCAACCCGTCCACCCACCAGAAACCTGCGTTATGGCGTGTGGCATCGTATTCTTTGCCGGGGTTGCCTAGTCCGACGATGAGTTTGATCGGTTCGCTCAATGGGTACCTCTACAAATGAAAAACCCGCCATGCATCGTCCGATGTCATGGCGGGTAGTTCTTGATGCAGATTACTTCTTAGCAGCAGGTTTAGCGGCAGTTGCGGCTGGTGCAGCAGCAACTGCGGATGCTGTAGAAGCGTCTGCGGCAGCAGCAGCTTCAGCGGCAGCTTCAACGTGGCCGCGTGGCACTTGAACAGTCGCCACAGCATCGGCAGCGTGGTGATGTGTCGCCACTTCAACGCCCTTAGGCAGCTTGATGTCAGACACGTGGACAGAGTGAGCCAAATCCAGATTCGCCAAGTCGACTTCGATCGCCGCTGGCAGATCGGCTGCCAAGCAGACGATCTCCAGTTCGTTCAACACGTGGGTGACGATACCGCCGCTTGTCTTCACGCCCGGGCATACATCGGCGTTCAGGAAGTGCAATGGCACCTTCATGTGGATCTTCTTGTTCGCATCTACGCGTTGGAAGTCGATGTGTTGAACTTGCTGACGGAACGGGTGCATCTGGAAGTCACGCAGCAGAACAGATTGTGCCTTGCCATCCAAGTTCAAAGACAGGATGGAAGCGTGGAACGCTTCTTTCTTCAGTGCGAAATAAAGGGTGTTGTGATCGAGTTCGATCATGGTTGCTTCGCCTGTGCCGTAAACGATACCGGGAACGAGGTCCGCCTTACGCAGACGGCGGCTCGCACCCGTTCCTTGCGCTTTGCGTGTTGTTGCGCTGATTTCGATTGCCATTTTTACTTCTCCACTTCAAATTGGAGCCAACCGCGACCAGTGGCTCCGGGTTACGCGATGACCAAAATGGTCACCGCAAAAACTTACGGGCATCTCTATAAATCCAAATTTCGTCGCAATACTGCGTTGCTCACAAAAAATCGCTCCTTACATATTACTTATATGCTGCGTCGCAATTTTTTGTTCGCGCCTTGTCTTGCTTAGAACTTTGAATTTCTAGAGCCGCCCTAATCTACGAACAGTGAGCTGACCGACTCATCTGCGTTGATACGACGCAAGGTCTCAGCCATCAACTCGGCGATACTCAATTGGCGGATACGTTTGCAATTACGCGCCGCTTCGCTCAACGGGATGGTGTCGGTGACGACCAGTTCGTCGATCGCGGACTTCTCAAGACGTTCGATGGCCGGGCCGGACAACACGCCGTGCGTACAGTAAGCAACGACGCGCTCTGCGCCTTTTTCCTTCAGGGCGTTCGCCGCTTCGCACAAGGTGTTGGCAGTATCCACCATGTCATCCATGATCAAGCAGGTACGGCCAGCCACATCACCGATGATGTTCATCACTTTGGCGACGTTCGGCTTCGGACGGCGTTTGTCAATGATGGCCAAGTCGGCATCCAGTTGTTTCGCCAAAGCACGCGCGCGCACCACACCACCGACGTCAGGTGACACGACGATGAGGTTGGGGTAGTTATGGCGCCATACATCCGACAACAGAATGGGGCTGGCATACACGTTATCCACAGGGATATCGAAGAAACCTTGGATCTGGTCGGAGTGCAAGTCCATGGTCAACACGCGATCAACGCCAACTCCGGTCAGCATGTTGGCAACGACCTTGGCGGTGATGGCCACACGCGCGGAACGTGGACGGCGGTCTTGGCGGGCATAACCGAAATAAGGGATGGCGGCGGTGATGCGTGCAGCCGAGGCGCGGCGCAGTGCATCTACCATGACCATGATCTCCATCAGATGATCATTGGTCGGCGCGCAAGTGGATTGCAGGATGAACACGTCCTTGCCGCGAACATGCTCCATGATCTCGACCATCACTTCGCCGTCGGAGAAGCGACTGACGGTGGCACGACCGAGATGGATGCCGAGGTGACGAGCAACGCTTTCCGCTAGTTTGGGATTGGCATTACCGGTGAAGACCATCATGTCGCCGGACATCTAACACCTCGCAAAATAAAATGGGCGCGAACGCCCATCACACACCGATTTAGAAACTGGCTGGGGAGGTAGGGATCGAACCTACGAATGTCGGAATCAAAATCCGATGCCTTACCACTTGGCGACTCCCCAAAAAACTCTGGCTACTTCAAGAAATTCTGTTGTCGGGCGAATTGCTGCGTTGCGCGGTACTCGCAATCCTCATGTACACATGTACATTCCGGTTGCTGCGCTCCGTGCGCCTTGCACTTCATCCCGAAAACAGAATTTCTTGAAGCTCCCTTCGAAACTCTTTCAGAGCTTCAACAAAATCATGCAGCAAAACTTCTCAGCGGATGTCGTTGCAGACCTTTCGCGATGAATCCGCGCATATTCGTCGGCAACTGCTGCAATACCGCTTGTGCTTCCGCTTCCGTAGCGAACTCGGCGAACACACATGCACCGGAGCCGGTCATGAGTGCGGGAGCGAACTGAGCTAACCACTCCAGATGTTCCTTGACTGCGGGATAAAGACCACACGCTACTACCTGCAGATCGTTCCCCAGCCTCAAACCACCCTCGTTACGCCCTACCCGAAAAGTTTGCCCTTTCGGAAGGCGCGCATTGTCATCGAAATCGTATTTCGTGTCAATTCAGGGTGCGTGAATATTTCAGCCGTGGGCACATGCACGGGGGGGCACAGCACCACGTACCACGCATCGGGCAAAAGATAGGCCTGTAACTGCTCTCCCACCCCTTCGGCAAAGGCGTTCTCGCCAAAAACGAACACCGGCACATCCGCCCCCAGACTCAAGCCTAGCCGCATCAGGCGTTCGCGGGACAAGTCCAATGCCCACAAGCGGTTCAGCGCCAACAAGGTGGTCGCCGCATCCGAACTCCCCCCGCCCAAGCCGCCGCCCATCGGGATACGCTTCTCCAACTCGATATCCACGCCTTGTTTGCAGCCCGTTTCCTGCTGCAACAGCCGCGCCGCCCTCACACAAAGATCTTGCTCTGGCGGTACGCCTTCCAGTGCGTTCACACGGCGGACTTCTCCGTCCTCACGCACCATGAAATGAAGGGTGTCGTTGAGGTCGATGAAGCGGAACAGGGTCTGCAACAAATGATAGCCATCGGCACGGCGTCCGGTGACATGCAAAAACAGGTTGAGCTTGGCGGGTGCGGGACAGCTCAGAGACTTCACTGCGCTTCCCATTTATCGACTTTGACGATCACATCTATGCCACTTCTGGCCATGTTGATCTCTAGCGGCAAAGCATCAGCCCTGGTGGTCGTATAGCGCACGTAACGTATCTTCCAACCCTGTTGCACCAAGTTCTCTAGTTGACCGTATTTGTTGCGCTCTGCCTTGGAGTCAATATCGGGCGAGGGATTGGCGACGATCCAGTAGCGCAGATCGCTCAGAGGCACCGACCATCCCAATGTCTTTTCCATCAAGGATTCCGCATCCGCGGCCGCGTAGTGCTTGCCATAGGCATCATCCAGCGTCGCGCCATTGGCATCACGGTAGATACGCGCTGCGGTATAGCCCAAGGGGCCTAACAGGGTGATGTCGTCATAGCCGCGATGTTGCCAATGGATATCGATCGCGTCATGGCGCATGCCATATTTGATGGCGATGCGCCCATTGAACGAGAACGGCGCATCCACAAAAGGAGCGCGCTGAACCGCGACGGGCGCGGTCGCACAGCCTGTGATCAACAACACCAGAACAATCGAGAGAATGCGCATATGTTCTTATGGGATGAATCGTTTGATGACCGCTTGCAGGGTCTCGTTCTTAGGATTGGCTTTTGAGTTCTCGCTCCACACTTGTTGCGCGCCCGCTTTATCGCCACTCATCCACAAGGCTTCACCCAGATGTGCGGCGATCTCGGGATCAGGATTGGCCTGGTAGGCGCGGCGCAGGAACGCGATGCTCTTGTCGTATTGCCCCAAACGGAAGTAACCCCAGCCCATGCTATCGACGATAGCGATGTCGTCCGGTGCAAGTTTGTAGGCTTTCTCTACCAGCTCCATCGCTTCCGCGACACGCACATTGCGCTCCAACCAGCTATAGCCAAGCGCGTTGTATGGATGGGCATTGTTTGGATCGACTTTGATGAGCTTGCGCAACAATTGCTCGAACACGGTTGGCTTGTTCAACTTGTCGGCAATGAGCGCACTCTGGTAGAGCAACTCGGGCTCATTGGGGAACTTCTCCAGCCCCTGCGCCAATACCTTAAAGCTCTCGTCGTATTTTTTTGCCTCGCGCAAGAACTGCGATTCGATCATCAATATCTGGACACGTTGCGCATCATCTTTTGGCTTGGTTGAATTGAGTGCCTTGCGCGCCTCATCCAATTTGCCTGTCTTGTTGAGCAAGTAGGCGACACGCAGTTGCGAGGCATACAGATGTTCACCGCCTTTGATCTGACGATAGTGCAGAAGCGCCATCGCCTCGTCATTCTTCGCCTCGCCCAACTGGCCGAGGTAATAGTTCAAGGTGTCGTCGTCTTTGTCCTTGCCTTTGCTCGCCAAGGCCTGACGCAACTCTTGCTCGGCTCGATCAAGTTCGCCCAACTGCAACGAGATCATCGCAATGGCAAAAGCCAACTCAGGACTGCCTGGACGCTGCTGCAACAAGCGTCCGAACTCTTCCCGCGCGGGAACGTATTTCTTCTGCTCTAGCAACATGCGCGCGTAGAACAGGCGCACGTCCTTCTTGTCGTCATGCGACTGCAGATATTTTTTTAGCAATGCTGCGCTCGCTGCGGGATCCTTGCGCTGCATGAGCTGCGCCTCCAGCACCACGGCGATATCCCAATCCGGGCGCAACGTCACAGCTTCATGCGCCTCGCTCAGCGCCAGTTCATGTTTGTTGGCGACCGATGCCGATTGTGCCAAGGCCCAATGCGCCTCGGGCACTTGGGGATACGGATGCGCCACTTCG